>DAIBSV010000276.1 GCA_027415455.1 Nitrospirota bacterium
CCCTTCGGGTTTCTCCGGTCCAAGGCTTCCCAAATGGCCCGGTCGAGGTTCTTGAGGGTCTGCTGCTGGGGGTGGACCGGGCCGAGCGACAGAAAGCCGTACTCCTTGCTCGATCGCCACAGGGTCAGGAGCTTGGCCATGTCCCCGTAGGACAGGAGAGGCATCCCGGCTTCGAGTCGTTTCGTCTGAAGATCGAGGGCCTTGTTCCAGACGAACCGGACGCACCCCGCATGGCGGGACAGGAGTCGCTCCTGTTCGAGCGTCGGAACAAGCCGGAATTTAAAGGCTTGAATTCTTTTCATGGTGGGCATTGTAGCAGAAAACCCCGCACTGAAAGCCAGTGCATGGACGGCCCTGCCGTCCGCGCTATTCTTCCCCGGCATGAATGCCGAGGTCTGCCGCGCGATTGGATCAAACCCAATGGAATTCTGTTTTTGAACCGTTGAAACACGGAGGTCCTCCAGAAAGAGGGAAAAATAGGGGATGCGCATGGGGACCAGACTCAGAAAACGGGATATTGCCGTTGTCCGTCCGGATTTGGCCCGGAAAGCGGCCTTTGGCGCCGCTGTCGGAAACGCGATGGAGTGGTTTGATTTCGGGATTTATTCCTATCTGGCCGTGACCATCGGGAAAATTTTTTTTCCCCAGGTCGCCCCAGACGCCCAGCTGGTCGCCTCTTTTGCCACGTTTTCCGTGGCTTTTCTTGCCCGTCCCGCTGGTGCGCTCTTCTTCGGGCGTCTGGGGGATGCTATCGGGCGGAAAACCGTCCTGGTGATCACTTTGCTCATGATGGCCATCAGCACATTTTCGATCGGACTCATTCCCGGATACCGGACCATCGGACTGTCTGCGGTCTTCCTCCTTTTTTTGGCTCGTCTGGCGCAGGGATTTTCGACGGGAGGCGAGTACGCCGGAGCCATGACGTACGTCGTGGAATATTCTCCGGACAAGCGAAGGGGAAGGATGGCGAGTCTTCTGGAGGTCGGGACGCTCACGGGGTTCATCATCGGAGCGGGAATGGTCACGGCGCTCACGGCTTGGCTGGGCCCGGAAAAAATGTTGCAATGGGGATGGCGCCTCCCGTTTTTCATCGCCGCCCCGATCGGACTCATTTCCGCCTGGTTCCGGAGCCGGCTCGAAGAGACCCCCGCTTTCGAATCCCTTGAGAAAAATCCGGCAAATCGCCTGTCACGAGTGCCTCTGGGCGAACTTCTGCGCGTCCACTGGAGGCCCATGTCCATCGGTCTCGGTCTTGTTCTCTTTTATAATGTGATCGACTACATGGTTCTGTCCTACATGCCCTCCTATCTCTCATCCGTCCTGGGGTATGGTGAAACAAAAGGTCTTTTGCTGATTCTGGTGGTCATGCTCATCATGATCCCGCTCGTCTTTCTGGTCGGTGCCGCCAGCGATCAATGGGGCAGAAATCCAATTCTCCGCAGCGCCCTGGTGAGCCTCCTCGTCTGGACAGTTCCCGCGTTTTTGCTCGTGCAGAACGGACAGGACAAAATCGTCTTTGCGGGACTTGTGCTCCTTGGGGCGCATCTGGCGGCGTTTGAGGGGACGATGACTTCGACGCTGCCTTCTCTCTTTTTCACGGAGGTCCGTTATGGGGCTCTGGCGATCACCTACAATTTTTCCACGTCCGTTTTCGGGGGGACCACGCCTCTCGTTTTGGCACTTCTGGTGCGGCAATTCCATGATCGGCTGATTCCGGCATACTTTCTGATGGGTGCGGCGTTGATCGGACTGGCAGTCAGCTTTTTTGTGAAGGAAACCGCGAGCCGTTCCCTTCGCGGGTCGACGCCGGTCGTTGCCGATTCGGGAGAAATCGGAGAAGTGCTTGCGCGTCCATCGGAAGCGGTCTGGTGGGAGGAGGAACCGGAAGCTCCGGTCCAAAGAGCAACGGAAGGAAGAGATTTGGAAAAGGGGTTTAACAGTTAATTCTAGGCTATGTTACCGAATCCTGTTGTAGCTCATGATAAAGTTAGCCATAGCATGGAGCTGAGATGCTCTCCAAATGTTTCGATCATGCGGCGCCAGCCCAAATAGTGGTAGATCGGCATAGGGGGCTGTTAAGCCGCTCCCCTGCCACACCACCCGGGTCGAGTAGCAAGAGCCCATTGCTGAGCCCCCGCCCTCCGAGAACTG
>DAIBSV010000277.1 GCA_027415455.1 Nitrospirota bacterium
ATGGTGGAGCTGACGGGGGTCGAACCCGTGACCTCAAGACTGCCAGTCTTGCGCGCTCCCAACTGCGCCACAGCCCCATCTGGTTAGGTTGCCGGTGAACACCGGCAGAACTCATCCTAGCAGATACCCCCGTTCGATTCAAGGGATTCGCAGGAAGCGTTTCGAAAAAAAACATTGACACCGATCCGAGCCCGCGCTAGTATTGGAATCAATCTCTCTGGTGGAGTGATTTGAGACTATTGCAACCACCTTAAAAAAAAGTGCTAAAAGTCCAGGAATACTCGATGTACTCGATTAACCCTGTGCTGAATGGCACTGGGTTTTTTTTTGTCTTCAATCCAGGAGGATTTGATGGCCAAGAGCCACTACCTGTTTACGTCCGAGTCAGTCACCGAAGGGCATCCGGACAAGATGTGCGACCAGATCTCCGACGGCGTTCTCGACGCGATTCTCTCCCAGGATCCCATGGGCCGGGTGGCCTGCGAAACCCTGACCACCACCGGGCTCGTCCTGCTGGCTGGAGAAATCACGGCCCGCCACAATGTCCAGTTCGACGAAGTGGCTCGGGAGGTCGTCAAGGATATCGGATATACGGACTCCGAAACGGGGTTCGACTACAAGACCTGTGCTGTCATGACGACGATTCATTCCCAGTCTCCGGATATTTCGATGGGGGTCGATACCGGAGGTGCCGGGGACCAGGGCCTGATGTTCGGCATGGCCGTCGACGAGTCGGAGGAGCTCATGCCGATGCCGATCCTTCTGGCGCACCGCCTGACGCGGCAACTCTCCTATCTCAGGAAGTCGGGGGTCCTTCCCTATCTGCGGCCGGACGGAAAGGCCCAGGTGACGCTTGAGTATGACGGAGATGTTCCGGTGGCGATCGACACGATCGTGGTGTCGACCCAGCATGCCCCCGAAATCACCCAGGAACAGATTTACAGCGATGTCATCGAAAAGGTGGTTCGGCCGGTTCTTCCGGAAAATCTCCTGGGAAGCCGTCCGGTCACATTCCACATCAACCCCACAGGGCGATTCGTGACCGGTGGACCGCATGGTGATGCCGGACTGACCGGGAGGAAGATTATCGTCGATACTTACGGAGGTGCCGGGCGCCACGGAGGGGGAGCTTTTTCCGGTAAGGATCCCACAAAGGTCGACCGGTCGGCCTGCTATATGGCGCGTTACGTCGCGAAAAACATTGTCGGTGCCGGGCTCGCGAAACGCTGTGAAGTTCAGATCGCCTATGCGATCGGCGTTGCGGATCCCGTTTCGGTGCATGTCAATACCTACCAGACCTCGCCAGTCTCCGACCGGCTGATCGAGACGGTGGTCCGGGAGCTCTTTCCTTTGACGCCCAAGGGGATCATCGAACACTTGAAGCTTCGGCGCCCGATTTATCGCAAGACCGCCTCCTACGGCCACTTCGGTCGAACGGAAGAGGATTTTACATGGGAAAAGCTCGACATGGCCGAAAGCCTCAGACGGGAAACGGAACGCCTGGCCTGAACGACAAAAACCAACATTCATGAACAGACGGGAGCGTTGAATGAAGTATGACATCAAGGACAAGAAGCTGGCAGCCATGGGTGCTGCCCGGATCGAATGGGCCGGGCGGGACATGCCTGTGCTGGCGGATATCGCTAAGGATTTCGCAAAGTCAAAGCCCCTCAAGGGGGTGAAGATCGCCGCCTGTCTCCATGTGACCAGCGAGACGGCCAATTTGATGAAAACCCTCAAAGCGGGCGGGGCCGATGTCATGCTCTGTGCCTCCAATCCCTTGTCGACCCAGGACGATGTCGCCGCTTCTCTCGTCGTCAATGACGAAATCCCCGTTTTCGCCATCAAGGGCGAAGACCACGAGACCTATTACAGCCATATCCGGGCGGTTCTCGAAGCGAAGCCCCAGATCACGATGGACGACGGGGCGGATCTCGTCTCCATGCTCCACTCCGATCTTAAGTCTCTGCTTCCCCACGTCATCGGGGGAACCGAGGAGACCACCACCGGCGTCATCCGACTCAAGGCCATGGCCAAAAACAAGGTTCTCGGATACCCCATTGTCGCGGTCAACGATTCGGAAACGAAGCATCTTTTCGACAACCGCTATGGGACAGGCCAGTCCACACTTGACGGCATCATGCGCGCCAC
>DAIBSV010000278.1 GCA_027415455.1 Nitrospirota bacterium
CCAAAAATGGATAACCGGGCCAGCGAGAGAGCCAGAAAAGATATCCTGGACAGTCTTGTTTCCCGGCACATCTGGCTGACCCTCGGGTGGCTGGACATCAAACAGCGCTATCGCCGCTCGGCCCTGGGTCCCTGGTGGATCACCCTGAGTCTCGGAATCACCGTCCTCACGATGGGCGTCCTCTATGCCAAGCTCTTCAAGCAGGACATCCACAGCTATCTGCCCTTTCTGGCCATCGGGATGGTCTTCTGGAACCTGGTCTCGGCCCTGATCACGGAGAGTTCAACCGTCTTCATCGCCGCAGAAGGGATCATCAAGCAGCTTCCCATGTCCTTCGGGATCCACGTGCTCCGGATGATCTGGCGCAATGTGATCATCTTTTTCCACAACATGCTGGTGGTCTTTGGCGTTCTCCTGTTCTTCGGGATAAGACCCGGACCTTCCCTCCTCCTCTTTCCCCTCGTCGTGATCCTGGTCATGGCGAACGGGTACTGGGTGGGGATCCTGGTGGGGATCCTGGGAACGAGGTTTCGGGACATCGCCCAGATCATTGCCAGCGTCGTCCAGATCCTTTTTTTCCTCACCCCCGTCATGTGGACTCCGGCGAGTCTCACCCACAAGGTCTGGATCATGGAGTACAATCCGCTCTACCACGTGCTGGCGATTGCCAGAAACAGCCTCACGGGGGGAGCGATTCCCTATGCGTCCTATGGAGTGGTCTGCGGCATGACCCTCCTGGGCTGGATCCTGGCCTTTCGCTTCCTTGTCCGGTACCGTTCACGAATTCCCTATTGGCTGTAGAAACCATGGAGAAGGACGAAACTCGAGTGAGTGCGTCGATCATTGCGGAGAATCTGACGGTCGACTTTACCGTCTACAACAGCCCCCACCGGTCTCTCAAGAAAAACCTTCTCAAGATTGCGACCGGAGGGCGGATTTCCTCCGAAGCCGGGGGAGGCGTCACGATCCGGGCCCTGGACGGTGTGAGCTTCACCCTCTCGGAGGGTGACCGGCTGGGCCTTATGGGCCACAACGGATCCGGGAAAAGCACCCTTTTGAGGGTCCTGGCGGGGGTCTATGAGCCGATCGGCGGCCGTCTCCTTGTCCAGGGAAAGATCGCCTCTCTTTTGGACATTTCGATCGGGATGGACCCCGAGGCCTCGGGAATCGAGAATATCTATCTCCGTGGACTCCTCCTGGGTCTCGGAAAGGAGGAGATCCGGCAAAAGATCGAGGAGATCGTGGATTTTTCGGAGCTCGGGGATTTCATCGACCTTCCCGTCCGGACCTACTCCTCGGGGATGTCGATGAGGCTGGCCTTCTCGATCGCCACCTGCGTGGAGGCGGACATCCTTCTCATGGACGAGTGGCTCTCCGTGGGAGATGCGGATTTTGTCAAAAAAGCCGAGGAGCGTCTCAAGTCCCTGGTGAGCAAGACCCCTATCCTGGTCATGGCCTCCCATTCCCCCGGGGTGATCAGGGAGGTCTGCACGCGGGTGATCCGCCTTGAGGGAGGACGGGTGGCCCTTGAGGGCAAGCCCGAAGACCTTCCTTTGTGAGGAAGACTCTCTCTTCGAGGGGCATGCAAGGGACCGGGAGTCTCAACCGGTGAGTCTTGCGGGATCTTTTATTCGTGGAGGGCTTTCTGCTCCTTAAAACCTCTTTTCTGAGAGACTTCCTTTTTGGCCACGTTCTCTCGCCCAAGAAAGCGCTCGGGCAGGAGGTCGGCCGGTCCCTGGCCGATGGGACCTTTTTCCATCCCGCAAAGGCAATCTCCTCTTCCCCCTCGATCCGGACCATCTAACCCAAGGCGGCCATCGGGGCCTCCCTGGAGTCCTTCAGGGGGTTCTTGAAGAAGGGATCGTCCCGGGGGGGGGTCCTCTCGAACGGTACGGAGGGAGAGATCCTCTTCGGAACCCCGGAAATGGCCGACATCTTTGTCCTTAGGCCTGGAAGGATCCTGAAGGGCTTCATGGGGGGATCGGCTTTTTCTCCTTTCTCCGGGAAGGCTTCTGGGGGCTTGGCCAGCGAAAACCGGGAAGGTCTCAAATCCTGACCTTGCCCCATAAGTTGACTGTGGACACAAGAAGATTTTTCGTGTACCCTGATCGGCATGAAAATCTTCGGCA
>DAIBSV010000279.1 GCA_027415455.1 Nitrospirota bacterium
GGAGGGCGATTTCGCGGAGTTCCAGAATGTCGGAAAGGAGCTCGAAAAGCACTTCCGCAACCAGTACGGACTCCGGCTGGTGATTTTCGACCCAACGCTGTGCTGGTATCCTTCCTCGGCCGACAAGGGCCTGTTGGAGTCCCTGATGCTGAAGAAAGCAACAATCGGCGTCATGATCGCAGGGAATAAGGACACTTTTGGTAAGGACTCCGAAGCCGCTCAACTCCTTGGTCAGGGGAAGCCGGTCATTGTGTACGCTTCAAAGGAGGATGTCGCCAAGATTTTCAGGGAGATTCACCCCCTCAGAATGCAAGTCTCGCCAACTACCGGGGTCGCCCACGGTATCACTGTGGTCAGTACTCCGGAACAGTGCGCGGAGGCTGCCGGTCGTCTACTGCTCCATGAACTGGAGGTCGAGGTACTCTATTCCTACCAGACCCAGGCCCAGCTAGACGATCCGGACGGCACAGACGCTGGGTCGGTTATCGCACTCGTCGACAAGAAGGCGGATCCGGTCGGGAGGCACGAGAGTGTCTTGCGAGTCGTGACGAACAACCCGGCATTGACCAGAGCCTTTTGGAGTCGATACTTTGACCCAAACTAACGAGCGATCTACTCGCCGGTCGACACGCGGCCACGCGTTCCGAGGATACTCCGACGTTTCCGAATCCAGAGCACGACAGCTTTCTTCATCTCAGCTTTTCCGTAGAATGTGTTTTAAGACGGCCTATCTCCGCTCCTGCGAGCCATGGTACTGCATCTTCGTCATGTCCGGTGAGTGTGAGTATCCAAGCGCGGTAGTGCGCGCTCGGAAAGGAAGGCTTGAGCCGTGAGTGTTCCGGTCACTCTGATGGAGTTCGAACATGTGCTTTCGCCATCGTCTGCGGAGTCGTACGACCAGGAGCTCCTAGGTGGCAAGGGGACTGGCCTATTCCGACTCTACGCCTACGGACTCCCGATTCCCCGAACTCTCGTCTTGACTTCGAAGGCGTATACTGACTTCTGCCGCGAGCGCGAGCTGTCGGTCCCTGCTTTGCGCGAGTCTCTGCGAAGACCCCCGTCCCCCAAGCAGATAAAGGACTGGCGATACGCCTTTCTCACGCGGTCTCTCGTTGATGACTCTCAGGTGCTTGCCCGACTTCGGGAGGAGTTATCTGCCGCCTTTACACAGATAGGGTTTAGCCCAGAACCATTCGACCCGGGCGTCGCCGTTCGCTCGTCGGCCACAATCGAGGATTCGACCGAGAAGTCCTACGCGGGAATGTTTTTGAGCACCCTTAGCGTCCGATCTATCAACGGTGTGCTCAACGCAGTCCTCAGGTGCTGGGCCTCACTCTGGACTCCGCGGGTAATGGAGAACGTCAGCCCGAGGGACGCACCGAAGATGGCTATCGTCGTTCAGGAGACCATTCCGGCCGTTGCCGCAGGAGTGGCCTTCTCGTCCCTACCTCGCGACTCGAGTACTGTGCTGATAAACGCATCCTGGGGACTTGCGAAGGGTGTCGCGGACGGCAGCGTCTCGCCAGACGACATTCGTGTAGACGTTGAATCCAGTAGCGTGAAGTATCGCATTGGTAGAAAGCAGATTCTGTTCTCCACGAAACCAGGAAATGGAGTAGAAGAAAAACCTACGCCACCAGAGATGCGCCAGCGGCTCTCGCTGAAAGCGACGGAGGCGGTTGAACTTGCCCGCCTCTGCAAGAAGGCAGAACAAGCTTTCGGTCGGCCGCTCGACATCGAGTGGACTTTGGCCGATGGCGAGTTTAAAATCGTGCAAGCCCGCCCACTAGTGTCATCGAGATTCGCCTGATTCACGCGCGCTTGCGGCGAAAATACAGGCGAGGAACGATTTTAGTGACAGAGGGGCATTTTTGCCACAAGGCCATTCGCCGAGTTACCTTTAAGTAGGACCGCACCCTACGGTGCCTTAAGGCACCTTTAGGCATGAAGCGGAACCATGTCGAGGGGACGATGATCTGGGTGCGCCCGGATACGAAGCGCCGCGTGGAGGCGCTCCGCCTCATTCCCGAGGAGCCGGTCTGGCGCGTCCTCGAACGCCTCTTGGACGAGCACGACGCGCGATCCCGCGCCGCAACGCCCACCACGCCGAGAGAAGAGGCGGTC
>DAIBSV010000027.1 GCA_027415455.1 Nitrospirota bacterium
CCTCGAGGCCCTGAATCAGGAGGAAATACGCCTGCGGAACAGCATGGAACGCCTCCTGACGGCCTATCAGGAAGGGCTCATGTCGCTTGAAGAGCTGCGAGGCCGCATACCGGCATTGAAGACACGGATCCAGGCCGTCCAGGAAGAAGTCCTGGCTTTGAAAGCCATGGTCCTGGACCAGGCGGCCACACTTAAGCTTGCGGACGTCCTGTCCTCTTTTCGGAACCGCCTGCAAAAGAATGCGGAAATGCTCGACATCACCGAAAAGCGCCGCATTACGCGGCTTCTCGTCAAAGAGATTGCCGTGGGAGACGAGACGCTCACGATTCGCCATTCGATCCCAGTTGACCGGGGACCGATCCCGGCGGGACCCTCTCCGGAAGGAGCGAATATCCCCTCCCAGCCTCATTCCGGGGGAAGTTATGCATTGTGTTCAATGCGTAGCTTCGCTTGCTGTGGTCAGCTTACGGGAGGACTTTCACCTCCGAGATCGCGCCCATGCCGGGCGCACAACAAAAAGGGGGCAAAGTGCCCCCGGGAAAACCGCGACATTCAGTTTCGATGGTCCCTTCCTTCCTCACCCGATGATCGAATCTATGCCACAAAGGAAGCGGGAAGGGCCGGCTCGAACCCGACCTTTTCGAGAATGCTCCGCGTCCGCTCACGCACCGTCTCCCACAGATCCGCCTTCGTGAGTCCCAGTTCATTCCAGCATTCCTCGAAGGGGACCGGCAGGGATTTTTCAGCCAGGAGGTAGACCTGCTCGAAGACCCCGAGAATCCGCCCGCGCAATTCTTCCCGCCCGGCGGGCGTGGAGCGGGAGAGGAGCACCTGCCACTCCCGCATGCCGACGGAAGACTGCCGGTGTTCGTCGGCGATCGGTATCCGGAGAGACTCCCTGACAATGGGACCCGCATGGGCGGAAACACGCTCCACGACCGCGATCCCGATCCCCTCGATCCCCAGCTGGAGCCCCGCGAGAAAATCGTACCAGTCGAGACCGGAAAACCAGGTTTTGATCTCTTCGCGACAGGAAAGACTCATGACCGGCTCGAAGGGCCGTCCGAGACGCTCCAGCGTACGTTCCTGCAAGGAAAAATGTATGACCTCCTCCCCGATCTGGCGCATCAGCTCCTTACGGGCCTCGGCCGTCGGCGCAAAGGGAAGACGGTCCCCGCAGAGTTCCAGCGCCAGGAGATCGATGTCGGCGTAAACCTGCAACAGGGTTGCAGCCGCTATTTTCGTCGGGTCGCTCATGAATGCCTCCTTCGTGTCAAATGGGGTTATCCGTTCGGATCTCTCACTCCATGGAATTCCGGCAAGGATCGATCCCTTCCTGCGGCCGGATCCTGTCACCGGTCCCGATAGACCCGGTTCTTGAACACTCCGTATTTCAAAAGATGCCAGAGGGGCTTCCTGTACCCGAGAAACCGGATGACCCGCTGGGTCGTGGGGGCCAGGGGTGGAACCACACCCGGAAGAATCCAGTTTCCCCGGGCGGCGGAAAAGCTCTCGAGATAGGGGATCAGAAAGGAGCGGACCCCGGGTTCGATGAAAAAGAAGGGCTCGAGAAAATCGTCACCCGACTTCATCAGGCCCGAGGAAAGGGCCCAGTCACCCAGAGGCGTCCCGGGATAGAGACGAACCCCCGCCATGGCGACCACCGCCATCGGTCGCGTCCCGTCGATGCGCCGGCAGGTGTGGCGGACCGTTTCGGGCGTTTCCCCCGGCCCGCCGAAGATGAGGCTGTGGCAGATTGGAATCCCGACCTTTCTGCAATCCTCGGCCACCTCGAGGATCCGGTCCGGAGAAAACCCCTTTCCCAGAGTTTCCAGGGTCGCCTCGTCCGCGGAGTCGCTCCCCATCTCGAGACCGTCGCATCCTGCCGCCGCCATCGTCTCGAGGAGTCCGCGGGTGAGACCGGCGGGAGAGGCGTAGGCCGACCAGCGGATCCTGATTTTCCTGTTGATCAGGGCCTGGGAGATTGCCTCCGCATGGGAGGCGGGGAGATTGAAGACGCTGTCGACGAAGAAAAACGAGCGCACCCCGTTCCGTTCGACCAGGTCCTCGATTTCATCCGCGACGGAATCGGGATCCCGCAGGCGGTGATCCCGTCCCTCGAGGAGGGGATAGGTGCAATACCGGCACCGGAAGGCGCACCCGCGCTTGGTCTGGATATTGGCCATTCCTCCCACCCTCACGTAGCGCGAAAGATCGAAAAGATCCCGGGCCGGAGTCATGCGGGTCCAGTCCCTGCCTTCCACTTCCGGAGAGACGGGAAGCACCGGGAAAAGTAGAGGAGTGCCGCTTCCCCCACCCTCCTCCCCAACCACGACTCCCGGGATCCCGAGGGGAGAGCATCCCCCTTCGAGGGCTTCGAGAAGGGCCGGAAAGGACTCCTCCGACTCACCGGCCACGCCGTAGTCGGCCCCGAGGCTTTTCACGACGGCAGCCGGCATGAGTCCGACGGCCGATCCGCCCACCACGAGTGGGGCCTTCGATCGGGAGGTTCGCGAGACCGTCTCCCGGGCGGTCCGAAGGAGGGAGCGGTAGTACGGGAGGTAAAATCGCGTCAGGGGATAGGCCGCATTGTCCAGGTTTCTGAGGGAGAAGGCTACGAGATCGGCATTTTCCCGCAGGATCGACGCGCTCAGGGTCTTTTCGGGATCCCGGACAAAGGCGAGGTCCAGGACGGAGATCCTGTGGCCGGCCTTCCGGACTGCGGCCGCGGCGTAAGCCGCCCCCAGCGGAAAGACGGGATCGGGAAAGGACTCGCGGTTGGCCGAAACCAGAAGGACCTTCACAGGATCGCTCCCTTCTGTCCCGTTCGGGAGGGAACACACCATGGCCGATCGACCGGCCTTCGTCAGATACTGACTTACAAAGGAACGGTTTGATAAACATACACCTTCGGAGGATTCGGTCAAGGGACCGCCTCCCGTCCAGGGTGCCATTCCCGACTGGACAGATATCCTTGACAACCCGACCTGACAAGGATAATGTTAATTTATAAATAAGCAACAATAGTTTGATTAATCCGTCCCCGATTCGTCCGGATTCGTTCGCCAAGGAGTGCCCATGACGCCATCCTTCCCCCGATCCTGGCGGGAGCTGTTCCTGGCCTTTCCGGTTCTTCTGGCGACGCTTCTTTTCCTGGCCGTCTCCGCACCGCTTTTTATGCTGTTTGCCCGAAACCACATGGCCGAAAAGAGAGTCGCAGAGGCAGTTCATGCCACCGAGGCCCTGGGGTTCGACATGACCTCCCTCGACAGGGCCGTCCATGCGGCATTTCTCTCCGCCATCTCGAAGAGAGGGCCGGAATCCGGCACCTACATCCTGGGAATGTCCCTCCAGTCCCGGGCCGTTCTTTCCGATCTCGACCGCCGGAGATCCTTCCTTTCACCGGAGATGCGACGCTCCCTTTCCGATATCGCAAGGCTGAGCGATCGCTACTTCTTCAGTCTGGCCCAGAACATCCCGGGGAACGGTTCTTCCCGGCCGGAGGCGTACTCCCGGGAATACCGCCGTCTGAGCTTCCGGGTCGCCGCCTTCTCTTACGAAATCGACAAACGGCTCCGAAAGGAGACGCTTCGGCTGGCCTCCCTCACCCGGACTCGGACAACCCTCATCCTTCTCCAGGGCTTGCTGACCCTTTTCTTTGCAGGGGCCATCCTGTTTTTTTCGACTTCGCGCCGCCACACCCATCAGGTTTTGCTCGACTTCGCCGCGGAAGATTCGGAGGAGATGATCGTTCTGACAGATCTCCGGGGAATGATTCTTTTCGCGAACCGCCGGTTCCGGGAGCTTTTCTGCAAGACGCGCTCCGGATGCGAGTCCATCCCTCTGGCCACAGTTTTCCAGGAACACCCCTCCCTCAGGAAGGCCGCCCTTGAATGGGAATCCTTTCTGGCCGATCCGGGAAATCCCCGCCAGCACCTATTTCCCTTTCACGATCCTGCCGTTCCCGGTTTGACCTGGCTCATGGCCAGGATGACCCCGACACGGATCGGCCGGCGGTCCCGGTACCTCGAATGGAAGGGAAGCGACGTCTCACGGCTCAAGAACGCCGAACTGGCTCTGGAGGCCCAGGGAGAGTGGCTCCGGACGACACTCGCCTCCATCGGAGACGGCGTCATCGCCACCGATGTCTCCGGAACCATCAACTTCATCAACCAGGTGGCCGAACGCCTCACGGGATACCGGGCCGAGGAGGCCCTGGGACGCCCCGTCGACGAGATCTTCCGCATCGTCAACGAAAAGACCGGGGAAGGGGTGGAGGTCCCGATCGACCGGGTCCTGAAGAACGACATCGTCGTGGGGCTGGCCAACCACACCGCTCTGATCAGCCGGGACGGACGCATCATCTCCATTTCCGATTCGGCGGCCCCCATCCACAGCCGGGACGGACTTCTCACCGGGGTGGTCATGGTCTTCCAGGAAAACACCGAGCGGCGCCGGGCCCAGGAGATGATCTGGAACCTGACCTATCGGGACACCCTCACCCATCTCCCGAACCAGAGCCTCTTCCAGGACCGTCTGGCCA
The DNA here is from genome assembly GCA_027415455.1 of Nitrospirota bacterium. The sequence goes on from DAIBSV010000027.1 coordinate 4,544, forward strand.
CCCTTCTCCCCTGGGCCCGAAGCAATCGTCGCCTTCTGGCCGTCGGCATGATCGACATCGACCTGTTCAAAAGGATCAACGACTCTCTGGGCCACGGCGCGGGAAACGAGCTGCTCCAGTCCCTCTCCCGGCGCTTCTCCGGTCTTCTGTCCCCCAACGACACCCTGGCCCGGATCGGCGGCGACGAATTTCTCGTCATGATGACCGAATGTCCGACAGAGAAGGACGTCTCCCTTTTTTGCGACCGCATCATGAGAAGTCTGGACCACCCCTTCACTGTGGCCGGCCAGGAAATCGCCCTGACCGCCAGCATGGGGGTCTCCCTTTTTCCACGGGACGGAGACTCTTCCGAAGACCTGGTCAAGAACGCGGACATCGCACTCAACCGGGCGAAGGCGTCGGGAAGGAACCGCGTCCTCTTCTTCGAGGAAGCCATGTCCTCCACCTCCCTCCGGGAACTTCAGCTCGAACAGGCCCTCAAGCAGGCACTCCTAAAAGGAGAGCTCTTCCTCGAGTATCAGCCCCAGATCGACACCTTGTCCGGAAAGGTCGTCGGTGCGGAAGCCCTGGCGCGCTGGAATTCTCCCGAGGCAGGCCGGGTCTCTCCGGCGGATTTCATTCCCCTGGCCGAACGAACGGGTCTGATCATTCCGATCGGAAACACCGTTCTCAGGATGGCCATGGAACAGGCCAAGCGGTGGCGGACAGACGGAACCCGGATCTCGGTGTCGGTCAACATAGCCTACCAGCACTTCGTCCGGGAGGGATTTGTCGAGGAGGTCCTGTCCATCCTCGAAAAGGTGGGCGTTCCCCCGGAGGTCCTCCTCCTCGAGATCACCGAGTCGGAGGTGATCAAGGACTCGGAGAATTTCTTTTCCGTGGTGGAGACGCTCCATCGCCAGGGCGTCCGGATCTCCATCGACGACTTCGGAACGGGAGCGACGGCGCTGTCCTACCTCACCACCTACCCCATCGCCGAGGTCAAGATCGATCGTTCTCTCGTCACCAACCTTTTCTCGGACCTCAAGCGCTCCGAACTCGTCCGGACGATCATCGGCCTGGGAAAACGCCTGGACTTCACCACCACGGCCGAGGGCGTGGAGAGCGCCGAGGAGTGGGAGTACCTGGAAAAGCACCAGTGCGACCGGATTCAGGGATTCTTCGCCAGCCGCCCCCTTTCGCCGAAAGACCTCGAAGCCCTCTTCGGGAAGCGCTTCATCCATCAGGAGGGGCAGACCCCTTCCTGGCTAGACGATTGAAAGGAGACTGATGGAATATAGCGCCCGACTCCTCCGAGCCGCCCCGATCGCGGCGGGAACCCTCCGCGCCGACATGGAAATCGCGGATCCCGCATTCACCTTCGAGGCCGGTCAATCCTCCCTTTTTTCCTTCCCCGCGGATTTTCCCCTGGCCGACCGGAGCCGCATCTTTTCCTTCTGCAGCGCCCCCGGGGAGCTTCCATCCGTTTCGATCGCCACGCGTCTGACTCCCGGTTCGGACTTCAAGGAGGCGCTGTCCAAAGCCCCCCCAGGCCAGATCTTCCTGATCGGGGAACCCTCGGGAGATTTCGTCCTCCCCCGGGGGAAAGGGCCGAAGAACGTTGTCCTGCTTGCGGGCGGCATCGGGATCACCCCCTTTCGAAGCATGATCCGAAGCCTCCGGAATCAAAAGGAGTCTCCCTTCAGGATTTTTCTCATGACGGTGAACCGGACCGGGGAGGAGACTCCCTTTCTCACGGAGTGCCAGGAGTGGGAACGGGATGGAAGTGTCGAATGGCTCCCCGTCCTGACCAAGGAAGGGATCCCGCCAGGAGGATCGCGACAGGAACGGATCTATGAGGGTCTTGCCCGGATTCTTGAGAGGGCGGGGGAGGGCTCTCTTCTCTATCTGGCCGGCCCGCCCGCCATGGTGGACGCCTTTCACCAGACCCTCCTGGGACAGTTCCTGGTGGAGGAGGCGCGCATCAAAAGCGAGATGTTCTACGGATATCTGTCACGATGATGCCGGTCGGAACCCCGGGAGCGGAAGGGGCTGATGAGTCAGGGAGGGGATGTGGAGGGAGGCACGAGGGTCAACCAGTAGGCGTCCATCTCCTCCCGGAGGGCTCCGACCGCCCGCACGAACCTTTCGGCGGCCGCGCGGGGGGAGGAGGTCGACCGGTGCATCTGCCGATGGGACTCCCGGGCCTCGTTCCAGGAAGGAAGGCGGTCGTAAAAGATCCCACGCTGGTCGAACCAGAGGTCCAGCGGACAGTCGCCGGGAGGATGGCCCTGTTCCCCGTTGGAGGAAAAAGGGCGGAAGGCGTATTCGAGAAAGGGGAGATCCTCGACGGGATAAACTGGAGCGGGATGCATCACCTCCGGGGGAAGGGGGCGCTCAAGCCATGGAAAAATCTCCTCATCCGGCATCGGGCGGGCGAGGAGGTAGCCCTGGATCAGACGGCCTCCCATGCGAAGCCAGAGCGCAAGATCCTCGAAAAACTCTAGCCCCTCTCCGACCAGCCGGCTTCCCGAGAGGTCGGCCAGGAGAAGGGTCGATCCCACGACGGCAAAAGCATTGGTAAAGCTCCTGAACCGTCGGAGAAAATAGGCGTCGAGCTTGATCTCCGTCACCCCGAGGTCCGCCGCGTAGTGGAGCGAGGAATATCCCGTTCCGAAGTCGTCGAGGGAGACTCCGAATCCGCGCCGCTTCAGCTCCTCCACAAGCCGTGTCGTCCGGGGCATGTCCTCGAGGGCGGCGCTTTCCGTGACCTCGAGAACCAATCCATCCCCCCCGCCATGACCAACAGTTTCATCCACATTGGACAGGAATTCCTCATGAAGAAAATGGCTGGCTCCGATATTCAAAGAAACCCTCAGCGCGCGACCCGAGCGGAGAAACCGATCCCGAAGGGTCCGCGCCTGCCGGAGGGCGTGAAGGCCCAGCATCCGGATCAGGACGGGATCCTTCTCGACCTCGGACATGAAGGCTCCGGGAAGAAGCATCCGGTCCCCCTGCTTCCAGCGGACCAGCATCTCCACCCCTTCCACCTGTCCGGTCCGGCAGTCGAGCTGGGGCTGGACCCAGAAGACCAGATCGCCATTTTTGATGGCGGAGGGAAAGCTCCGGTGGGTCTCGATGCGTCGTTGCAGGGCGCTCGCGATCTCGCCGCCGAAAAACCGGACGGTGTTCCGCCCGCCCCGTTTTGCGGCGTAGAGGGCCTCGTCCGCATGGGCGAGAAGATCCCGGTAGCTGTCGCCGACCTTTGAAGAAAGGGCCCAGCCGAGGCTTCCGGTGACAAGATTGAGACCGTGGTCGACCTTCCGGACCGTCTTCAGAACCTCCCGGGAAAAGTCTTCCGAAAGTTTTCGGGCTTCTTCCCTGGTGGGTCGCGGAAAACAGAAGCCGAATTCATCGCCACCCAAGCGCGCCACGAGGCCCTCCGGAGGCAATATTTCCCGCAGAAGGTCGGCAAGTTCCCTGAGGAGCCGGTCCCCTTCGCTGTGGCCGTAGGCGTCGTTCCATCCCTTGAAGCCGTCCAGGTCCAGGATCCCGAGGGCCATGCCCCTCCCTTCCCCGCCGTCTCCGAAAGAAGGCGGGAAACATCCTCGGAAAAAGCGTTCCGGTTGGGAAGGCCGGTCAGGGAATCCGTGATCGATATTCTGACGAGCCGCTCCTGGCGTTCCTGGAATTCGAGGGAAAAGGTGATGTCCCTGGAAAGTCCGGCCAGGAGGTTTTCCAGGGTCGCATCAAAAAAATCCTCCTGGCCAGAAACGAGACCCATGAGACCGATCGCTTTCCCCTCCCTCCGGATCGCGACGGTCAGGGTGTTCCGAAGACCCCAGGGACGGGCCGCTTCCCTCACCGCATCCGAACAAAGCCACCCTTCCAGAAAAGGGATGAAGAGAACCTTCTCGCTTTCCAGGGTCCGGCTATGGATGAGACATCGGCCCGGATCCTCCGGGTCTATGGAAAAAAGGGCCCCCTCGAGGAAAGGGCTGGCGCGGCCCCTGGCCGACACCACCCGCACCTTCATGCGATCCTCGATGAGGGAGATGAATGCCACCTCGAGACCGGTCGACTGGACCAGAAGCTCGCAAAGACCGTCGAAAAGCCGCTGGGGAGGCGGATGGCGGGCCATCAGCTGGCTCGACTCACCCAGGGCCCGATAAAAGGCGGCGTACCGTTCGAGCCGGAGGCGGTCCTGGCTCTGGCTCAGGGCCATGCGGGTACTGGCCCCCAGCTGTGAGAGGAGGTCGACTACCGCCTCCCGCGGACGGCGGACGGAAGAAAAGGCGGCCACGAGAAAGGCGGCGGGACGGTTGTCGGGGAAAAAGACCAGGGGGACGAGCATGAGGGACCGGAGGGGAGCCGTGTCATTTTCCCGGTAGGATCCCTGCCCAATCTCCTCCCCGGAAATTTCGAGAAAGAGGGGAAAGGATCCTTCCTTCTCCGGAGGTCCCTCCAGGACTTTCCGTAGGAGTGCCTCGATCCGGAGGCCGGGCGATACCGGCCCGGATGCGTCGAAAAGCCGGATCTTCCCGCCATCCTCCCCTGTTCTCTTTTGTTCGAGGATCCAGGCCGCAGGAAGCGCCACGACATTGACGAGGGTCCGTAGAACATCCCTGAGAATCTCCGGGCCGGAAGGAGCGGCGAGAAACCGGGCCTGGAGGGCTTCAATGGCTGATTGGTAGAGCCGCCGGGCCTCGAGCTCCCGACTTTCCTCCCTGCGGTCGAGAAAGGTCCCGATGTCTATGGAGAAGGATTCAAGAATGGGGAGAATGTCGGGACTGAAGGTCGTGCGGGTATCCCGGTAGACTGAAAGAAGCCCCCACAGCCCGTCCCGGGTATGGATCGGAACCAGCGCGCTTCCACCCAGTCCATGTGCACAGGCCCGTTCTTTCCAGGCCTCCATCTCGGGGGGGAGGGCATCAGGAAGCATCGCGACCATGGGGTGTCCCGAGCGGAGAACCTGGCCCGCCGGCCCTTTTCCCATGGGGTCTCCGGCCGAGGCGGAAAGGTCGAGGCCCCGGGCATAGTCGGCTTCCGGTCCCTCGACAGCGATCAGGAGAACGGAAAGGGTATCCCGGTCAAGGCGGCCGATCGTCACAAGACGAGCGCCCAACTCCCCCACCAGAATCGTCGCCAGCTGGGAAAAGGTCTCACCGAGCGGTCGGTCGGTCGATCGGGCAAAGAGACGATTGGCCGACAGGGCCGCCCGGTAGAGTTCCTCGCGCGGCGTGATGTCGATAGGACTCACGGAAAACTCTCCAGATAGCTTTCGCGTTCAGGCGGCCGATGCCGCCAGGAGATGGCCGGTCTTGACGAAAATGGTGCATCCCCCGGTGGAGAAGGGGAAATGGCGACTCATGTGCGGGGCCCGGTACCAGGTTCCTTCGGGATAGGCTCCGTGCTCGTCCTCGAAGACCCCCGACAAAACGAGAATTTCCTCGCCGCCGAAGTGGCGATGTGGCTGAAAGACCGTGCCCGGGGACCAGCGGACGAGAGCCGTGTTCGCCGTTCCGCCCGAAAAAAGTGGAAACACGGAGAGTCCTTCCACCAGACCGGGGGACCAGCGGTCATCGGAAGGGATGATCCCGAGACTCCGCCGGTCCTCCTCAGGGAAGCGGCCGGATTTCACGAAAAGATACGCGCCCTCTTCCCGGACTGCAGGAGGGGCGATGGACTCCTCCAGACGGAGATAGGATCCCTTCGGCCAGAGCCGGCCCCCCGCTTCGATCTCGCCGGCCAGCACCAGAATCTCCCGGTCGGCCGGCTCCTCCGCCAGAAGTTGCCCCCCCGGAGGGATGGTGACGAAAAAAGTCCTTCCTCCTTCCGGAAAAGACTCGAGAAGACAGATCGAGCCATCCCGCCCTTCGACGTAATGTCGGTCCCCCGCATCCACGACCACCCGCAGCCCGCGATCGGCATTGAGCATCCGGCCCTCCTCTGGTGAACATCCCATACGAAAAATCAAATACTTTATCCTATCGTCTTTTAAAGACATGATTCAAGCTTCGACGAAGATCGGGGATCCCCGGAAGAAAGCCTCCGCTCTCCCGGGATACCGCCTGCTGTCGGCTTCCATCCAGTTCGCACCCGGGCGTGATTTCTGTTTCGGATGAATTCCGGGGCGGGTCAGGGGGGAGGACTATCGATCCTTCCTCTTCACAAGGCCGGCCTGGCGGAGAATCGAACGGACCTCTCCAACAAAAAGTGTACCCGCAGGGGTGTCAAAATACCCGGGAAAAGATGAGGCCATCAGGAGAATGGCTCCGGGAGCGTCCCCGCTCCAACGGACCGGGACAAGAACCAGGCTGCGAATTCCATGCGACCGAAGCATGACCGCCCCCTCCTCCGAAAGGTCAGGCCCCGGGCGAACGACTGGAAACGAGAGGATTTCGTCCGATCTCCATGCCTTCCTCAGGGGGGCCTTGAGAAAGTCGGGGAGACTCCCGTCCCCCAGGAAAGGGTCGGTGAGGCCACCGGCCCATTCCACCGGGAACCCGGCAGCGTTTTCCGGAGCGAGGACAAGGGCCGTTTCGATCCCTTCCATCCGGACGATTGTCCCGGCAAGTGCCCGGATGCGATCCGGATAATCCCGGCTCTCAAGAAGGAGGGCGCTCGCCGCGAGCATGGCATCCCTCCGCTCTCCCTCGGACTCTGCAATCCCTTCGAGCTCTTCTGCCAGCTCCACCCCCGAGCGATGGGCGACAATCGTCCAGAGAGAATTCCGGTCTCCAGGGGATATCGGCAATTTTTCGACAATTTCCAGGAGGGAGGCCATATAGACCCGCATGGCCTCCCCCATTTCGGCGGGAGAGACCCCGACCATGGCGTGGACCCGTCCTATGCGACGGGCTATCCGCCGGTGCTCCTCCAGGGAGAGATCCGGACTGAGAATTTCCCGCAGATGCCGCTCCTGTCTTTCCCTGAGAACGGCAAATTCCTTCGGGGAAAGCCTCCCGAGGATCTCCCGGCTTCGAGGATCCGCGGAGAGATTGTCATAAAAATATCCGGAAAATTCCGAAATTCCGACCGCGATGCGCTCCGAAATTTGTGAGAGAAGGTTCCTGGCCCTTTCCCCATAGGCATCGAAAAAGAGACGGGTCCGGAGCGGAGCCGCCAAGTCCGGCCGAGGGTGAGGGGCGACCCCTTCCTTCCAGATGGACCACCAGCGACTCCGGATGCCCTTTTGCCGTTTGGAGACATACAGGGCTTCGTCCGCACGACGCAACAGAACATCGGGTTCGGCGTCGTCTTCGGGCAAGAGGGTGATCCCCATCGAAAATGCGACGGTCAGCCCCTTCTGCGGAGGCTCTTCCAGAAAATAGGGCTCGAGAAGAAGGTGTCCGATCCGCTCCATCGCGCCCTGGACAGGGTCTTCGGCTCCTTCTTCATCGGCACTGGACGGAAGCTGGATGACCACGACGAATTCGTCCCCTCCAAGGCGGGCGACGATGTCTTCCCTCCGGATCCCTTCCTGTAGGCGGCGCCCCACGGCGGAAAGAAGCGCGTCTCCCGCGGCGTGTCCGTAGCTGTCGTTCACCCACTTGAAGTCGTCCAGGTCGAGGATCCCCAGAAGTGCCCGGCCATGACGCCTTCGAAGGGTGGCCAGGAGGGGGGGGAGGAATAGTCCCAGACCTCTCCTGTTCAGGAGTCCCGTCAGGGGATCTTCGACCGACAGGCTTTCCATCCTGCGAAGGAGTCTCAGGCGTTCGATGGTCCGGGAGGCATGATCGAGGATATTGCCGACGAGCTCCATGAGAATGAGATCGTCGAGCGATTTCGGATCCGAAAAGAACAGGACGACAATCGCCAGGGGAGGGTCTTCGGGGCGTGGCCCGGGGACAGGAAGGGAGACCACGAGAGAGATGGACTCAAAGGGCGGCGTTCGATAGAGGTCGAGCATCCGGGGATCGGAGGCGGGATTCCTGACGAATACCGATTCTCGCAGCAAAAAGGCCCGTGTTGGAGTCGGAAGCGGACCGGTTGCAGGCATGACGGCTGGAACCTTGCCGGGGAGACTCCCGATAACACTGGCAAGATCTCCCCCAAGAAATTTCCTGACAAGGAATTCTCCCTCCGGAACGAGGCAGTCGACAGCCAGAGTGTCGGTCCGCTCGGAAAAGATCCGGACCAGAAGCCGGAAGGCTTCTTCCTCCGTGGAGGCCGAGAGAAGCTGACGGGAAAATACCTGCAAGGCGGCCCTGTAGCTTTCGACACGGACCTGGCTATCGTGCCACTCCCGACGGTCAAGGTATGTGGCCACTTCGTTGATGATTTTCTGGAAAACGATCGCCGCTTCATCCCTGATCAGCTCATCTTCGGGAAAAAGAACTTCAAGGACGACTTTCTCCCCGCCCGATCGCACCGCCGTCGCGGTCAGCCCCCCCACAACCCTGTTACGGACCGTCCTCTCTCCCGGGGGCAACCCCTCATCCTTTTCCGCCGACAGGTAGATCTGGGGGCGACCGGTCCGGAGAGACTCCTCCAGGGCCCGGGCGTAAAGAGGACCATCCGGCCCCTGAACTTTCCCGAGAGGCTCATACCAGTCATCCGGACCCGAAAACGCCATCCGCTCGACCACCGTCTCTCCGAACGGAAGCCGGCCGATATAGACCGCGGTTGCCCCAAGGACATCCCGAAGGGTGTCGCTAAGAGAGGCCAGAACTGGTAAAGCAGCTTCCGAGAGATCGCCCAGCCCCTGAGTCGTTTCCGAAAGGGCGCGGTAGAAGACAGAGGCCACACGGGCCCGGGATTCCGACTCCTTCAGCGTGGTGATGTCGGTCGCGATGCAAACAAGACCATCCCCGGCCCCTTCTCCCTTTACATCATTAAGGGAAGAAACGCTGACCCTGACCCAGAAAAGGCGCCCCCCCTCCGACCGGCACCGGAAAACATGGTCGGAAGAATTGCCGCCGAGCAGGGAATTCCAGATTTCCCCTTTCTCCATCCCGCCGGATTCCTCGAAAATGAAATCCGACGGATTTCTGCCCGAGAGACTTTCCTGGGAGTACCCGAACTTTTCCTGAAAGGAAGGGTTTGCCCAGAGAATCCGGCCTTCCCTGTCCAGCAGGAGGATCCCGTCGTTGGTTCTCCGGGCGACCAGAGACAGGCGACGAACCTCCTCCTCCCGGGAAAGCCGTTCAAGCCCCATCGAGAGAGTCTCGGCTATCTCTTCGAAGGAGACTGTGATTTCCGGACTGAAATACTCAGGATCAGCGCTCCAGAGAAGCAAAACCGCCAGAGGAGGCTTCCCAGGACGTCCGAGTGGGCAGGCGAAGGCGGAGCGAATGGCCAGGAAGCCGTCAGGGCTTCTCTCTTCATCGCTCTTCTCCGGAAGACCCGTCGAAGATTGTGACATCGCGGGAACTCCCGACAGGAAAGCCCGACTCGCAAGACTTTCTTGCCTTTGAGATTCCTTTTCATCCAGAAAGCCGAAGCCGGAACGGGCAGTCGCTTCAAGCAAAGATGGGGCGCAGAAGAGGGAAACTGGCTCAAGGATCCCCCGGCCATCCGGTTCCAGGACAAGGACTCCCTGGAGCGCGCAGTTTTCGGAGACGATTCGGACAACCCCATCGAACATCTTCCGGGAGTTCTCCACACCCCAAAGCTCCTTCTGGAGGAGGCGGATGGCTTTCCTGGACGACTCCAGCTTCTCCCGTTCCTTTTTCAGCCGGAACCGGTCGAGGGAAGAGGCCAAATCCCGCACGAGTGAGGAGGCCAGTTCGACCACACCTCCCCAGAACGGCCCACTTATCCTCCGATACAAGGCGATGTAAACCTTGTCCCCCCGGGAGGTGATGGCCTGATCGACGAGCGCGCTCTCCACCCCCGCCATTCTGAAGCGGTCCCGCCAGGGAAAGAAGCGGGGGTCGGAGCTCAGGAGGTCGCCTTCCCGAGGACCTCCGAGAGTGGCGCATTCGCCAACGAGACCCCGGCCTTCGGGAATCGTCTGGTCGATGCTGACCCGGATTCCCGAAAAGGTGCCCCGGGCCTCTCCTCCGAGGGCCAGCATTTGCAATTCGCTCTCTCCGGGGGGGATCTTTCCGATCCAGAGGACGGGATATCCCAGGAAAAAGGCCAGTGTATCGACCAGGACGGCCATCACCTCTGACGGATCCCCTTCGCCGCTGTCCCTCAGAAACTGTCCCATCTCGAGAAGGAGTCTCGTCAGGTAGGTCGAGATTTCCTCGGCATGGGCCGACTCCTGTCCTTCGGCAAGGATCCGGCTCAAGCGGGCGCGGATCTCGAGCCGGGCGAGGGCCTCTCCAAGCTCCCGGACAACCAGGTCCACGCTCTCCCGAAGATCGTCCGGGTATTGTTCATGGTCGGGAAGATCGAAGGCCAGGACGCCATAAGGAAGCGTTTCCCGGCTTTCCGTTTTTCCCATGGAGGAGAATCGGAGTAATGGGACTCCGACAAGGGAGCGGACCAGGGCTCCCCCTCCTCCCGCCTCCCTGATATCCGGCCCGAGAGGGATGGAACCTCTCTCAGGGCCGATGACCCGCCCTTCGCGGAAGGCCGCAACCGGAGGCAAGGGATCCAGAGAAGACGGATCGAGAGAGAAGGGAAAATGGAGAAAAGCGTCCCTAAGAGCCGGATCTATGCAGGCGATGGACTGGACGAAGAGAGCGCGACCGGAAGCATCTGGACGCAGGATGAAAACGATGTTGCTCCGGGATTTTTCGAGAATGATCTGGACGACCCGGTCACAAAGGCCCTCTTCGCTCGTCTTGCCAAAGAGTTCGGTCTTGATTTCCAGTGCCGCTTTCCGGAAGTGCTCGAGGGGAGACCGGACCACACCGCCTCCTTTTTCAGTGGAATCGCAAGCACCACTCTTCCGTTCCAGAAAATTCCGGAAAAATAATCCCCGTCATTCAATGAAATTATACTCTGGAAAAAGAGGCTCCGCCATCCTGGGTGCACGTCAGATTTTTGAAAATCTTCAGATATGGTATCCTTACCTGTATATCTTTAATTCTTACACATTACAGATATGGAGGATGCCCATGAAAACCTTGTATTTCCAAGAGTTAGAACGGCTGCAATCCGAACGCTCCCGCATCTGGCACGAGATTGAACAGCTTCCCGACATGCGTCCGGGATCCCTGACCATGGCCCGTCCCAAGTGTGGAAAGTCCAACTGCCACTGCGCCAAGGAAGGCGATCCGGGACATGGTCCCGTGTATTTTCTCATTCGGCGAGTGGGCCACAAAAACATCACGCGAAGTGTTCCTCTGGCGGTTCTCGACACCGTTCGCCAGCAGGTCGAGACGCATCACAAGTACGAGGATCTTTCCCGACAGTATGTCGAGATCAGCGGGCAGATCTCCGATCTCAAGATGAAGCAGGTCCGGGAGAGTGCCTCCGGAGAGACCCCGCAAACGGCGGGAAAAAAAACTCGAAAATCTCCTCGTTCACGGTCTTGAGGAGGAACTCCCCCACCTCCTGGGAAAGAGCCCCGACGGCTCTTTCGATCTCGAGGCCCTGGAGGAGGGCTGTCGCGAGACCGCCCTGAAGGTTGCGGCCCGGATCCTTTCGGAGACTCTGAACCGG
>DAIBSV010000280.1 GCA_027415455.1 Nitrospirota bacterium
GATCAGATGGCCTCCGCTTCCCCGGACGAAGACGCTCGCAAGATCCCGGATGTTGGAGCGATCCCGAACCGGATACTCGATCAGGATTGGAACATGGCCCTTCCCCGTTTCGGTGTGAAGGGTTCCGCTCATCCCGTGGAGGGCGAGGCCCATAACCTGGGCGACGTCTTTCGGGGACACCCCCGACAAAGCCGACTTTTCCTGATCGACGACCACCCGATAGAGCGTCTGGGAGTCCCGGAGGGAGGTATCCACGTCCACGATCCCCGGCGTCGTCCGGAAGAGGTCGGCCAAATGACGTCCTTCCTTCACCAGGATGTCATAGTTCGATCCGTAGAGTTCGGCAGTGATCGGCGCGTAGACGGGAGGCCCGGGGGGCACCTCCACAACCTTGATCCGGGCTCCCAGGGAGGCCGCGGGACCACTCAGGCTCCGCTCGATCCCCTCGGCAATGGCGTGGCTCCCCAGGGAGCGCCGGCTCTTGGGAAGAAGGTCGAGATGGAGCTCGGCGACTCTTTTTCCGGAACGAAGATAGTAGTGGCGGACCAACCCGTTAAAATCAAAGGGACTGGCGGTTCCCACATAGGCCTCGTAGGTCCGGACATAGGGATTTTTCCTGACAACGGTTTCGAGGGCGTGGGCCACGGCCGCTGTCCGTTCGAGCGTCGTCCCCGCCGGCATGTCGATCACCACGTCGACTTCGCTCTTGTTGTCGAAGGGAAGCATTTTGAGCAGGATGGTCCGGGAATAGAAGAAGAGCATCGATCCCACGGTGAGGATGACCACTCCTCCCAGAAAGGTCCACCGCTTCTTGGGGGAGTTAAGGAGGGGCTCCATGAGGAGACGGTAAAGATGGCGGATTTTCAGCTCGATCTTTCCGGTCCCCGTCTTTTCTTTTGCGCCGGGCCGTATGAGCCGGATCGCCATGTAAGGTGTCACGATCAGGGCCACCAGGAGTGATCCGAGCATCGCCACCGAGGCGTTAACCGGAATTGGCCGCATGTAGGGCCCCATCAGGCCGCTCACGAAAGCCATGGGCAGAAGGGCCCCGATGACGGTAAAGGTGGCGAGGATCGTGGGATTGCCCACCTCGGAGACGGCCACGATCGCCCGGTCGATCAAAGTTTGCCGATCATGACGCCCCCCCAGAAAATGGAAATGGCGATAGATGTTCTCCACGATGACGATGGCGTCATCCACAAGGATCCCGATCGAGAAGATCAGGGCGAAGAGGGTCACCCGGTTGATCGTGTACCCGATCATCATCGAGAAGAACAGGGTCAGGGAGAGGGTCACCGGAATGGCGACGGCCACGATCCCGGTCTCCCGGAGGCCAAGCGCCACCCCGATGAGCAGGATGACCGAAGCCGTGGCGATCAGGAGATGCAGAAGAAGATCATTCGCCTTTTCGTTGGCGGTGTGGCCGTAGTTTCGGGTCACCGTCACAGTCACATCGGAGGGGATCAGGGTTTTCTGGAGCTCGCGGACCTTCCGGAGGGCTGCCCGGGAGACGGTCACCGCGTTGATGCCCTTCTTTTTGGCCAGGGCGATCGTCACCGCCGTCTCGTCAGGGACACCGGGACGGCCGGGACCGTATCCCAGCCAGAGATAGTGGGAGACCGGTTCGGGACCGTCGCTGACGGTGGCCACCTGGGAGAGGCGTATGGTTCTCCCCCCGGAGACACCCACCACGAGGTTTCGGACATCGTCGGCGGTCTTGAGGCTTCCCGAGAGGTTGACCCGAAAGGAGGTGTCGTTGCGGTCGAAGCTCCCCATGGAGAGGCTGATGTTCGAGCGGGTCATGGCCTCCGCGATATCGACCGCCGACCGGTCGAAGGCCTTCATCGCCGAGGGATCGAGCTGAACCCGGATCATCCGGTGGCGACCTCCGATGGTGTAAACCGAACCGGTCCCGGGGATCCGCTTAAGCCGGGAGACGACCCGCGTGGCAATCCGGGTCAGGACAAAATCCGATTCCGTCCGGGAGGAGAGGGTCACCGCCAGCACGGGAACATCGTTGATGTCCTTCGGACGCACGAGGATCGGGCCGGTTCCCTCGGGAAGGTAGGCCCGGGCCTTCATGACCTCGTTGTAGACCTTCACCAGGCTGTCGTTCAT
>DAIBSV010000281.1 GCA_027415455.1 Nitrospirota bacterium
AGGGGCAGGCCACCCTGGGGTACAGCACGGGCCGGCTTCTGATCACCCAGACGACCTCTTCGGCGACCTTCGACTGGTCCTCCTTCACCGTGAAATCCGGGCAGAGCGTGGTCTACAAGACCCCGGGGTCCTCGTCGGTCTCGATGAACTACATCGGCGGGACCACGCCGTCCTCCATTGACGGGAGGGTGACGAGCAACGGGATCCTGTACTTCATGAACCCGAACGGACTGATCTTCGGGTCGGGTTCCGTCGTCTCGGCGGCGGGGGTGATGGCCTTCGGCTCGGCCAGCCCCTGGGGCAAGCCCACGGGGGCGGTGAGCAACGCGGGGGTCCTGACGGCGACGGACAATGGGACGGTGGCCCTGGTGGGGACGAGCGTGACCAACACCGGGACGATCACGGCTCCCGGAGGAGAGGTCCTTCTCGCGGCGGGTTCGACCGTGACGCCGATCAGTGCCACGGAGGGCTCGTCGCTGTCGGTGGCGACCACGGGGGGAGGGCTGGTGGACGACTCGGGGATCCTCTCGGCTGAAACCACAAACGGCAAGACCGGAACGATCCTCCTACAGAGCGGGATGGAGACCGGGACGACCACGCTCGCCTCCACGGCGGTGCTGGACGCCTCGGCGCCCAACGGGGGCAACGGGGGGAAGGTCTTTATCAATGGCAGCGGGGTGGTGCTGAATAACATTGAGCCGATCAACGTCTCCGCTTTTTATGGTGCCAAAGGGACCGTCAGGATCGATCCAAACTATATCCTGTCCGGAACAACGCTCGATATTTGCGATGCGGCGGGGCTTGCATATCTTGACGGAAATCAGTCTTCGTATCTCGCTGACACGATCAATCTTGAGTCGAATGTGTACCTTGGCGGATCGTACGGATGGATCCCACTCGGGACAAGTTCCTCCTCGGCGTTCACCGGGACCTTCAACGGGAACGGGCATGTGGTGAGTGGGTATACGATCACCGCCACGAATAGCAATGGGACAGGGTTTATCGGGTCTCTGAGATCTGGGGGGACGGTTGAAAATCTCGGAGTCGCCGGAACGGTGAATGGCGGCTCCTACAACAACGTGGGTGGGGTCGTCGGGGTTAACGGCGGCACGCTGGAGTATTCCTATAACACGGGGAGCGTCACCGGCAACAACTCCGTGGGGGGGGTCGTCGGGTTCAACTACAGTAACGTGGAATCTTCCTACAACACGGGGAGCGTCACCGGCAGCCATTGCGTGGGGGGGGTCGTCGGGAACAACAGTATCAGCGCGGCGACGGTGCAGAACACCTATTACAACACGTCCGTTGCCTATGGGAGCGGTGCCATTGGACACAATTCGGGAACAAGCACCAACAATATCGGCATCAGTGGGCCTTCGTTCGGAATGGGATCCAATCTCTCCAACCTGGGAACGTTCAACACCTGGAACTCGTCCACCGGGGCTTTCAATACCACGCCTGTCACTTCCGCCCCCTGGATCATGGGAACGATCACCACGGGAGGTGAATCGATCGTTGCCCCTATTCTTGTTTCCGACATGGGAACGGCAACGGTGACCGCCAATAGTGTCTCCATGACCTACTCCGGATTGCCCTATTCCCTCGGGTCGCACTACACCACCACGGGAGCAACCCTTTCGGGGACGGTGGCCGACTCGACGTCTTCTGTCAATACCGGGACCTTCACAATCACGCCAGTCGTGACGGCGCTGAATTCCCCAACACAGACGGACGCCGGTTTTTTCACCTATGCCAACGGAACTCTGACAATCACCCCGGCGACCCTGACGGTGACGGCAAACAGCACGACCATGACCTACGGGGGGTCGGTGCCGATCATGTCGGGAAGCGTGACCGGCTTGGTGGGTGGACAGACATTGGCGGGAGACGGCATGAATGCGTTATGGTCGACGGACGCGATGTCGACGAGCAATGTGGGAAAATACGGCGTCAAGGGATCTGTGGCTGTGACGGTGCTGGTAGGGAACCCGCCGTACTGGGAAGACTACAAGGTGATCCAGGCCGCCGGAAATTCCACGGCCCTCACGATCACTCCGGCAACACTGACGGCGACGGCGAACTCCGCCACCATGACCTAC
>DAIBSV010000282.1 GCA_027415455.1 Nitrospirota bacterium
CTGACCCGGGAGATTCTTTCGGCCGGAGGGATAAGGAGCGGACTGATCGGAACGGTCTGGTTCGACCTGGGGGAGGGTCTGGTTGAAGCCCCTCAGACGACTCCCGGAGCTCTTTTCCTTCAGGAATCCTTTGCCCAGGCACGGAAAAATGGTCTGGGGGCGATCTCCATGGAGGTATCCTCCCATGCCCTCGACCAGGAGCGAGTGGCAGGAACGTATTTTTCGGCCGTTCATTTTACGAATCTCACCCGGGATCATCTCGACTACCACAAGACCTTCGAGGACTACTTCCTCGCCAAGTCCCGTTTGATCTTCTGGAGCAACCCTGACGGAGGCCGCCCTCCCGCGGTGGTAAACGGCGACGATCCTTATGGAAGAAGGCTTCTGGAAAGGCTTCGGCGGGAAGGACGCGAATGTCTGTCCTACGGACACGATCCCGCCTTCGACATCCACCCCGGCGAGGTTCGGATCACCCTCGATGGAATCGAGGGAACGGTCCGGATTCCCGGAGGGGGGGTTCACGTCGCCTCCGCCCTTCCGGGAGACTTCAATCTCCAGAATCTCATGGGTTCCATCGGATGCGCCCTCCTTATGGGGGTTTCTTCGGATGGGATCGAAAAGGGAATCCGGAGCTTGTCCGGGGTTCCCGGACGCTTCGAAAGGGTCAATCCCGGTGGGCCGTTTGCGGTGATCGTGGACTACGCCCATACCGACGACGCCCTGAGGAATATCCTCACGGCCCTGCGTCCTCTGACGGCGGGCCGCATCATCACCGTCTTCGGATGCGGGGGGGACCGGGACCGGGGCAAGCGTCCCCGGATGGGGCGGGTGGCCGGGGAGCTGTCGGATCTTGTGATTCTGACCTCGGACAATCCCCGGACAGAGGATCCTGGTGCGATCATGGACGAAGTTGTCCCAGGAATACGGGAATCCGGGAAGGACTTCATAAGGGAAGAGGACCGGAAGGCAGCCATCGCCAGGGCTATCGCGGAAGCGGGTCCGGGGGACGCCGTCCTGATTGCCGGGAAGGGGCACGAACCCTATCAGATTCTTGGAAAGACCAAGACCTCCTTTGACGACAGGCTCGTGGCCCGGGAGTGTCTCGCCAGCTTGGCCGGGGATGCCAAATCGTGACGACGCCCGCCGTCTCCCCCGAAATGACACGGGAAGCGCTGGGAGGGGTCTGGAAGGAGTCCCCAGGACCGCCTTCGAAGGCCGACTGGATCAACGCGCGCAGCGATTCCCGTCTGATCGTCGAAGGGGATGTTTTTGTGGCAATTCCCGGGGCGCGAACGGACGGCCATGCGCATCTCGAAGACGCCCGCTTGAAAGGAGCCGTCTTTGCCGTTGTTCAGCGCCCCGTCCCAAACTCTCCTCTTCCCCAGCTCGTGGTGGCTGACACCGTTCTCGCCCTCAGAGGTCTGGCCACGCTCGCCCTTGAGGCTCACCGGAGGATGGGTCACCGCCTGGTGACGCTCACGGGATCTGTGGGAAAGACCACGACCCGGGAACTCGTACGCCGGGGGCTTGTGGCGGAAGGCGGGGTGCACGCCAGCCAAGGAAACGAGAACAACGAAATCGGGGTTCCTCTCACCCTTCTCTCTTGGCCTAAAGAAAGGGCCCATTGCGTCCTCGAGGCGGGGGTGAGAAAGACAGGCGACATTGATTATCTGGCTCCCCTGCTCAAGGCCGACGTCGGAATTGTCACCGCCATCGCCCCAGGCCATCTCGAGAACCTCGGGTCGGTCGAATCCGTCTGGGGTGAAAAGTCGAAGCTTCTCCGGGAGGTCCTTCCCGGGGGAACCCGGGTGCTTCCCGAACCGGTCCGCCGCTCCTTCGGGACAGATTCCCTCTTCGGGGACCATTCCCGGACTCTTTTGCTCGGTTCCATTGGAGAGGAACCGACCCTGCCGGGAACGGTCGTCGCCCATCTCCGGAGTGCCCCCGGGATGATTCTTCATGTGGAGGAATGGGGGGTTGACCTTCCCCTTTCCCGGCCTTCACTGGCGCTGGCCTGGTGCAGCCTTCTGGCCCTCATCACTCTCCGGGCTCTCGGTGTCGTGGTCTTTCCCACAGATCCCGTGAGCGTCACCAGGCGG
>DAIBSV010000283.1 GCA_027415455.1 Nitrospirota bacterium
ACGCGCGAGAATGTGGAGCGGCGCTTCACCCACTTCGACACCACCAGCCGCACCGTCTATGGGGAGTACAAGGAAAAGGGAGAAAATCCGGATCCGGCTTTTCTGGCCGATCTCACCTTCCACGACCTCCGGCAAGAGGCAACCAGCCGATTCTTCGAAAAGGGCCTGAACCCCATGACGGTGGACGCCATCACTGGACACAAGACCCGACAGATGCTCAAACGGTAGACTCATTTGAAGGCCGAGGACCTGGCGGAGTTGCTGGCGAAGGGGTGAGGACGAAGGTATAATGCAGGCACAAACAGATTTTTGGTCGGGAGGAGGATGTCGGCATGAAGACCTTAACGGAAATCAAAGAACTCTACGAAAAGGATTATTACTCCTGGACGCAGGAAATGGCCCGTGCGCTTTCCGAGCATCGGACAGACGATATCGATTTCGAGAATCTGGCGGAGGAGGTCGGTGACTTGGGAAAGGCTGAAAAACGGGCACTAAAGAGTCAGTTGGAGCGATTGATCGCACATCTTCTCAAGTGGACTTTCACCGATAAAACGGGGCACGCTGGAAGCTGGTATTCTACAATCCAGAATGCACGGGAAGAAATTCAGGATATCCTTGACGAAAACCCTGGACTTAAACCTCTCCTCAAAGATCTCTACAAGGCTTCCTATCGCAAGGGAGTTTCATGGGCAGGCTCAGAAACGAATCAATATCCAGACTGTTTCCCGGTCAAATGTCCATGGACACTCGAACAGGTGACTGATTCGGAATTCTTTCCAGAGAACGCACCGCCAGCAACGGGAAAAAAAACATTCGATTCCGGACATCGCTAATCACCATGTCGCAGGTTCGAGCCCTGCCCGGGGAGCCATTTTTTTGTGGTCCCGCTCCCTTTCCTTCATGATGCCGGACAAAACCTGATTTCTCCTCCGTCACAGTGGTCAGGGTGACAGAAAAGGCATTGGCGACATCCTTGAGGACAAAAACCAGGAGGAAGAAATCAAACGCATCGAGAGTCCAGCCGAGAAATGCGGCGATGACAATACGTCTCTCGTGCAAACCTAGGGACTTCCAGTCGCTCAGGAAGATCAAAGGGCCTCCGACAGGGGTCACGTCTACCCGATCCGACTTGACGGGAGAGGGCCTGAACCGATCGAGACAGGAGGAGAAATCAGGTTTTGTCCGGCATCATGAAGGAAAGGGAGCGGGACCACAAAAAAATGGCTCCCCGGGCAGGGCTCGAACCTGCGACATGGTGATTAGCGATGTCCGGAATCGAATGTTTTTTTTCCCGTTGCTGGCGGTGCGTTCTCTGGAAAGAATTCCGAATCAGTCACCTGTTCGAGTGTCCATGGACATTTGACCGGGAAACAGTCTGGATATTGATTCGTTTCTGAGCCTGCCCATGAAACTCCCTTGCGATAGGAAGCCTTGTAGAGATCTTTGAGGAGAGGTTTAAGTCCAGGGTTTTCGTCAAGGATATCCTGAATTTCTTCCCGTGCATTCTGGATTGTAGAATACCAGCTTCCAGCGTGCCCCGTTTTATCGGTGAAAGTCCACTTGAGAAGATGTGCGATCAATCGCTCCAACTGACTCTTTAGTGCCCGTTTTTCAGCCTTTCCCAAGTCACCGACCTCCTCCGCCAGATTCTCGAAATCGATATCGTCTGTCCGATGCTCGGAAAGCGCACGGGCCATTTCCTGCGTCCAGGAGTAATAATCCTTTTCGTAGAGTTCTTTGATTTCCGTTAAGGTCTTCATGCCGACATCCTCCTCCCGACCAAAAATCTGTTTGTGCCTGCATTATACCTTCGTCCTCACCCCTTCGCCAGCAACTCCGCCAGGTCCTCGGCCTTCAAATGAGTCTACCGTTTGAGCATCTGTCGGGTCTTGTGTCCAGTGATGGCGTCCACCGTCATGGGGTTCAGGCCCTTTTCGAAGAATCGGCTGGTTGCCTCTTGCCGGAGGTCGTGGAAGGTGAGATCGGCCAGAAAAGCCGGATCCGGATTTTCTCCCTTTTCCTTGTACTCCCCATAGACGGTGCGGCTGGTGGTGTCGAAGTGGGTGAAGCGCCGCTCCACATTCTCGCGCGT
>DAIBSV010000284.1 GCA_027415455.1 Nitrospirota bacterium
CGATGACCTGACCGACCTCGTGAATGGAGGAGCCGGCCCAGGCTCCATAGACGGAGTCGGGCAAATGGATGAGGCGGTTCGCAAGGGGAAAAAGGAACATGGAGAGCGTTCCGAAAATAGTGACAGTCGCGACCGAGAAGGCGACCTCCTCGTCCTTTCCCCGGATGACGGAGTTGGCGGCGACGATCGCCGAGGCGCCGCAGATCGCGGTCCCTGTTCCGAGAAGGAGGGAGAGGCTGTCCGGAAGCCCCCTGCGTCGACCGAGCCAGACCGCCGCCCCGTAGACGGAGGCGATGACCAGGAGGTCGAGGAGAAGCCCCCGAAGTCCGACGGAGAGAATCTCGTGGGCGGAAAAGTCGAACCCCAGCCCGACGACCCCAAGGCGCAGGAGTCGGCGGAAGGAAAAGTGGATTCCGGCTTCGAAATGGCCATGGACAGGGAGGAGGTTCCGGACGAGGACGCCGAGGAGGATGGCCAGGAGAATGGGGCCCACAAGCAGGCTTCCGGTCAGGTGCCGGGAGAGGAGACTTCCGCCGTAAGCCAGTATGGCCAGGCCGACGGAGAGAAGGATGCCGGGCAGAAGCGGGAGGATGCGGAATGATGGTTTGTTCTCCATGCAGAATCCTTCGGAAAGGGAATGGGTGTTGGAACCCGGGCCGTGGCCATGTACGATACCTATTGTAGTGCGTCGGGGACGGAAACGGCATTGACATTTCTAATCAGACCAAAAAGGAATGCGAATGGAAGGGGACTGGAAGGGCTTCGTCGGAGAATGGATGGTCAAGTCCGGTATGCCGGGAGGGTTTGATCGGGAGCCCCTGGCGGGGGATGCTTCCAACCGGAGGTATTTTCGTGTCCGTTTTTCAGAAGGAGATCTGATTCCGGCCGTTCTCATGCAGAAAAATGCGGGAGAGGGTTTCAAGAAATCCGAGGAGGCCGTGTCCGGCGGAGGGGCCGGACCCCCGGGAGACCCGTTCATCCTGATCGCGCGGTTCCTGCTGTCGAAGGGGATCCCCGTCCCGTCCCTCTATCACGTTCGAGAAAGCGGGGAGCTCATTCTTCAGGAGGATCTGGGGGACCATACCCTTGCCGGGAGACTTTCCGGAAGTCCGGAGGAATCGGAGACCCTGACGGAGAAGGTCCTGCTCCTCCTGGTTTCGCTCCAGAAAATTTCCTGGGAAGAGGAACTTCCCTGGCTCTCCGGACGGAGGTTCAGCCGGGATCTGATACGCTGGGAGTTTGAGCATTTCGTCGAATACGGTCTGGCTGGAGCGACCGAATCCACCCTTGCCGGCATCCGGAAGGCCTTTGATCACGAATCGGAGCTCCTTGCCCGGGAGAGCTCTCCGGTTCTTGTCCACAGGGACTACCACTCCCGGAACATCATGGTCCGGGAGGATGGGAACCTCGGACTCATCGATTTCCAGGATCTTCTTCTGGGATCGCCCTTTTACGACCTGGCCTCCTTCCTGTTCGACGCCTATCGCTCCCTTCCCATGGAGGAAGTCCGGCGATGGCTCGTCCGCTATCGCGAACTGGCGGTCGAAGAGGGGGTTCTTCCAGGCTCCCTTTCCCTGGAGCAGGCGTCAGCCTCCCTGTTCCGGCACGCCTTCCAGCGCAACCTCAAAGCCTGTGGTCGATTTTTCTATATCGCCGATGTCAAGGGAAATCCGTCCTTCCTCCGGTCGGTTTCAGGAACGCACCGGAATCTTGAACGTCTCGCCCGGGCCCTACCCGATCTGGCACCAATTTACGGACAGATCCTTCCTTTTCTCCGGAAACCATCCGGGGAGCAGGAGGTGTGAAGATCTGTGGTTTCGTCCTGGCCGCGGGGCTCGGGACGCGGATTCGGGCGCTTTTTCCCGACCTCCCGAAACCGCTGGTTCCCGTGGCCGGTCGACCGGCCATATCCTGGCCCCTGTCTTTCCTGGAGGAATGCGGAGCGTCACGGGTCATCGTCAATACCCATTACCGGAGAGAGATGATGCGGACGGCCCTGCCTGGTCTCGTTCCCGGGGGGATGGAGCTGGTTCTCTCCGAAGAGGAGACGATCCTTGGGACCGGCGGCGGGATTTTAAACGCCCGGAAATG
>DAIBSV010000285.1 GCA_027415455.1 Nitrospirota bacterium
AATCGACGGGTGACGGAGGGTCTGACTGGAAGCGGGATCGTCCTTCCTCCGGAGTCCGGAAACCCTACGGCTCGGCCGCCCCGCGTCCCTTCCGGACCGCTCCCCGGCCGGCATCGAACCAGGATTCCTAGGGCCCGACCCTGCCATGGATTCCCTTCTCATCGGAATCACGACCGATTTCGCCCCTGCGGAACCCGGTCGTGATCCCCGCTTTTTCCTGAAATCCTCCTATGTCTCCTACTTTCAGGAGGGTGGCGCCCGCGTCGTTCTTCTCCCTTTTTCTTCCTCTTCCTTTCAGCAAGACTGGAGTTTTTTAGACGGCATCGTCCTGTCCGGCTCCGGACCGGATATTCCTCCAGGGTTCTACAAAGAAGAGAAAACCTTTCTTCCGGGACACTGGATGCCGGAGGAGAGAGTGGCCTTCGAATTCTCCCTGATTTCCCTGTCGGAACGGGAGGGAATCCCGCTCTTCGGGATCTGCGGGGGATTCCAGACCATGAACGTCTTTCGGGGGGGATCGCTCATTCAGGATCTTCCTTCGATGTTCCCGGAAGGGCTCGTCCATCAGGATTCGGATCATGAGGTGTCCCTGGGAGAGGGATGGAGGGATCTGGAAGTGGGAAACGGGAATGCGAATGGGCAAACCCGGGTCAACAGTTTTCACCACCAGGGGATCAAACGGCTGGGAGAGCGGCTGAAGGTCGAGGCGACCTCCGGGGATAGTCTGATCGAGGGCTTCCGGGACCCCGACCACCCTTTTTTCGTGGGGGTTCAGTGGCACCCGGAACGGATGCCCTCCGGGGACCTCTTCAGCCAGCGGCTTCGGAATGCCTTCCTCGACGCCTCCCGGGTCTTCAGGAACCGTCGGAAATAATCAGCCTCGCCCTGGAAGGGGAGGGGGCCCCTGATCCTTCCCCCGTCGGGACCGGGGGCGCCTCCTGAGAGGAGTCGGCCCCTCTTTCTCGACCCTTCGCATCGCTCCCCGCCTCCATCGTGCGATGGTGGCCGGGGTTATTTTCAGGACGATCCGGGTCGAAAAGACGCCGTTCCCGAATTCTCCCGTTCCGGATCGACTCGATGCGGAGAACGACCGGAATCCGACCGCCCTCCACCCACTCTTCAAATTCCGAAGGGCGAAGGCCCAGCTCCCGTCTGACCTCAATGTCGCTCCAGAGAGAGCGCACCCATTCATGAAAATCTCTCTCCCTTTGACGTTCCCTTTCGGCTTCCAGGCGGATTCTTTTCTTTTCTTCCCTCAGGAATGCCCGGGATTTTCTGAAGCTCTCCAGAATCTCCTTCCGGGAAAGCCGATCTCCATGATCCTTCATCATCCGTTCCACGCCGAGCGCGATAGGACGGTCCAGATTGCCTGATGTTCGAAGCTTTTCCGGAGGAAGGCCGGAGAGGGCCATCGCAAAGAGCCGCCACGGATCTCGGGTGAGGAGGGTAAATCGAATGACCGGATCGGACTCGCCCCCCACTTTGTCGTACAGAAGGGCGGAGAGGGCCTCCTTGAGTTTCTCCAGAGCTTGGGGAGAGGAAGTCCCGACGATATCTCCCGAGAGCCTTCCGGCAAGGGCCTTCAGATCGTCCTCGGTCAGTCGCCCGGAGTCGATTCCCAGAAGGACGATGTCCCGGCCCACAGATGTGGCCTTGAGCGCCCCATAAACCGTCTCAAGAAGTGCGGCATCGGTGGGAGCGCTGTAGATCCACTCGTCGATCTGATGGAGGGAGGGAAGAGGAAGATCACGACTTTCAAAGGCCTGGAGAATCCAGGCCCTATCGCGACCGATAGCGGGCCCTCCGGATATCATCGCCCCCTCCACCGGCGCTCATTCATGCTCATCCATTCCTCCCGACGTTCGATGGCGCGGATCGCGGGGGCCCATCCTTCGCGAACCTTCCTGTCGACGGTGTCGAAGACCTTCAATGCGGCCTCCCTGTTCCGCAGGACGAGAAGAGCGTCGCAGCCAGCCTCAAGGGCCGACAGGGCGGCATTGCCGACCCCTTCCCTGGCCACAGCCTCCATCAGGAGATCGTCAGACAGAACCAGCCCCCGATATCCGAGACGATCCCTGAGGAGA
>DAIBSV010000286.1 GCA_027415455.1 Nitrospirota bacterium
ATTCGTCTCTGTCTCGGGCAATCCTCTGTCAGATTTGCGGCCTTCGGGGAGTTTCTTGCCTCGACCCGCCAGGAGGTCTCCCGGCATCTTCTTCGGGTGGAACGCTGGCAGTCCCGACTCGAGCATTGGGATACGGTGCTCTATTGGCTGACAACCGTTCTGGGCCTCCTGTTCATGGCCTTGGGGTGGCGCAATGTCGTGTTGCAGGTGGGGAGTCCGATCGAGGATGTCACCCGATATCTTGAAACCCTCCAGGAAAAGGCTCCGGAGTCGTCCTCTCTGCCCGCCCTGTTTTCCATTCGCGAGCTTCGGATCCTGAAAGAGAGCATGAGGGGGGCCCACAAGGATTCCCTGACGGGTCTTCTTACCCGTCAGGCCTTCGCAACGATCCTCAAGCGGGAATGGGAGGGGGATGGGTGGTGCGAAAAAGCGCTGGCGGTTGCTCTGTTCGATATCGACCATCTTCGAATGACAAATGAAAGCGCCGGAATGGCGGGCGGCGACGAGATTCTCCGTCAGGTCGCCGGAATCATCCGGGAGGAAGTTCATCCCGGCGACATCGTCGGACGTTGGGGAGACGACGAGTTTATCGTGCTGTCTTACGGACTGACAGAACAAGAACTCAAAGAATTTATGGAAAAAATCCGGGAAAAAGTGGCAGGAATTCGTTTTGAGGAATCAGGGGGGAGAGCGGTTCGGGTGAGCGGCGGAGGGGGATTAAAGGGAGACGAAGACGACTGGACAAGTCTCGTCAGAAAGGCGGAAGAGTCCCTCTCTCAAGCGAAGGTTGCCGGCGGGGACAGGGCCGTCCTCCGAAGCGAGGTTGAGAGCTAAACAAGAGCCATCGTCTTGAGCGTGGGTCTTTGGCGGAGCTGATCGATAAAAAGATTAGACAAAATACAATTATAGTTGTAATATTAAAATGATTCGGATGGACCCTCACGATTGGGGAGGAGGACAATATGGAAGCCGATTCTGGGTATGTGACCGAGATTCACGAGCTTGTCCGGGAACGCTATGCCGGGATTGTAAAAAAGGGAGGAGGATGTTGCGCTCCAGGCTCCTGCGGAGAGGCAAAGGATTCGGAGTCCCTCAAACTCGGATATACGCGGGAGGAGGCGGAGGCGGTTCCCGAAGGGGCGGATCTGGGCTTGGGGGTCGAGGTTAACCGCTTTCAGATCCCAGGCGAGGTTTTTTCAAAGGAACGCCACCGTCTTTCTCCCGATCTGGCGGCGGACTGGGAACGGATCGACAGGATCGTCGGAGCGGGAGCCTCTTCCGGATCTGACCCCGCTTCTCCCTTTGGAAATGGAGATTTCATGACCTTTGGCGAACCCTCCTTTTCATCATCTCCCCAAGAGGCCCCATCGTCTGAATCGGCCCTTTCCGCCCTTTCGGACGCCCGGTACATGGTCGGGCTCGCCAAAGAGGTCTGCCGTCACCTCCATGGGATCAAGGGAACCGCTCCCTGACACACCCCTATCCGGCTTCCGGCTTTCTCCCTTCAATCATGGCAGAGACCACACATTCGGAGATATCCGTTCCGGGAGCCCACGTCGAAATGAAGCTCCGGCTCTCCTCTTTGAGTGTGATGCGGACATCTTTGAATCCGAGCGTCCGGAGAATCATTTCCAGTCGCTCGACCGTTTCGGCACCCGCCATGCATCCGGTATAGAGCTCCAGGTTGTGACGAATGTCTTCGGGAAGCTCGAACCGGGCCACCACATCGGAAATCGCAATTCTTCCGCCAGCCTTCAAGACCCGGAAAACTTCGGCAAAAACACGGGGCTTGTCCGGAGACAGGTTGAGAACGCAGTTCGAAATAACGACATCGACCAAATCGTCAGCGACAGGAAGATTCTCGATTTCACCCAGGCGAAACTCCACGTTGTCCATAGAGGCCTTTCGGGCATTTTCCCGGGCCTTTGCCACCATCTCGGGGGTCATGTCCACCCCAATGACGTGGCCTCCCTTTCCGACTTTCCTGGCCGCAAGAATGGCGTCGAACCCGGCCCCCGATCCAAGATCCAGGACAGTCATTCCCTCCCGGATTCCAGCATAAAAAAGAGGTGTCCCG
>DAIBSV010000287.1:0-1015 GCA_027415455.1 Nitrospirota bacterium
CTCCCTGCTTTTCGAAGGCGTCCTCGAGGGACTCGGACAGGAAGGTCTCCATCGCCCCCGCCACCCAGCTCGACCCCAGTTTCGCCTTGGTCTGCCCCTCGAACTGGGGATTCGGGATCTTGATGCTGACGATGGCGGAGAGTCCCTCCCGGATGTCCTCTCCCTTGACCTCCTCCCCCTTGTTCAGATTCTTGTCACGGATGAAGCGGTTGACCACCTTCGTGAGCGCCGACCGGAATCCGCGGACGTGGGAGCCGCCCTCCCGGGTCGGAATGTTGTTCACGTAGCTCAGGAGGGTTTCGGCGTCGGTGGTGTCCTGGTATTGGAAAGAGATCTCGAAGGTCGCCCCGTTTTCGAGAACTTTCCGGAAGAAGAGGGGCTCGTGGAGAACGCGCTTGTTTTCGTTCACGAAGGAGAGGAAGGAGCGGATGCCTCCCTCGTCGTGGAAGACCGACTCCCGAAGGGTCTCCTCTTCGGCCAGGGTGATGGTCAGGGAGGGGTTCAGGAAGGAGAGCTCGCGAAAGCGGTGAGCCAGGACATCGTAGGAAAACTGGTCGGTTTCCATGATCGTGAGATCGGGATAGAACCGGATGGCGGTTCCGGTCCGGTCGGAGGAACCGGTCACGGCCAGCGGGGAGTCGGGAGCCCCCTTGTGGTAGACCTGGTGAAAATGCTGGCCCTTCTGGTCGATGTCGAGGAGCAGGGTCTCGGAGAGGGCGTTGACCACCGAGACGCCGACGCCATGAAGTCCGCCGGAGACCTTGTAGGTATTGTTGTCGAACTTCCCTCCGGCGTGGAGGACGGTCAGGACCACCTCGGCGGCGGACCGGTTCTGCTCGGGATGCATCCCTGTCGGGATCCCCCGCCCGTTGTCCCGGACGGTGACCGACCGGTCGGCATGAAGGACGACGTTGATTTCCGAGCAGAAGCCGGCCAGGGATTCGTCGACGCTGTTGTCGACGAGTTCGTAGACCAGGTGGTGAAGCCCGTCGATTCCGGTGCTTCCGATATACAT
>DAIBSV010000287.1:1056-2055 GCA_027415455.1 Nitrospirota bacterium
GGATCTGCTGCTCTCCATAGACTGGCTCGGCCGATGAATTCAAGGGCGCACGCTTCCTTTCAGGGGATGAGGATTCCCGGAACACTGTCCGGACGGGAGTCCGACTGGGGGCTCCATCAGCTTTCGGCTCCAAGGGGCATGATAACATACCGGGACTGCGGTTCCTCGAGTGAGCTCCAGATGACGGGAACGCGATTGTGCTCCGCCGGATCTTCCGAGATGATAGCCTGCATCCGGAGGGTGACGCCGCCGACGACCCCCAGGAGCTTGGACAGGGATTCGAGGCTGAAGAAGAAGGAGCTCCCCGGACCGTTCACGATGGCGGGGGACTCCTCCTGGGAGTCCCCGATATCGAGGTTCTGGGACTTGACGGTGACCGCCCGGTCGTTCCAGAGCATCTCGATTTCGAGGTTCCGGTCGGAAATCAGGGAGGCCCGCTTCAGCATGGAGGCGAAGGCGTCCCGGGACATGTCGATGGTCACGCTGTTCTCGTCGGGGAAGACGTCCCGGTAATTGGGATACCGGAGATCGAGAAGACGGACGAAGAAATAGAACCCGAGCCATTGGAACAGGGCGTACCGGGGATTCACGGAGACCTCGACGGTCAGCTTCTCGTCTTTCGCGTCGGTTTCGAGGATCCGGACGAAGTCGGCGATGTGTCGCCGCTTGACCAGAAAGCGCTTCTGGCCCTGCTCCCCAAGATCGATCCCGCCCTCCTCCCCAAGAGGAATCTGGCCGTGGTGGAGTCCGCTGCCGTCCGTTCCCACCACATTGAGGGTGGTCCGTCCGCCCGGCTCCCTCTCCCGCTGGAAGAGGACCCCGTTCATGTAATCCTTCTCCTCGTCCTCGACGAAGGGGAGGGTCCGCTGGAGCAGCCGAAGAAGGTCCCGGAGGGGAATTCCGAAGGAATATTCGGGGGCGATCTCCGGGAAGGAGGCGAAATCCCGCGGATCGATGCCTTTCAGGTGAAAGATGGCCCGGTCCTTCTCGAGGGTCGTC
>DAIBSV010000288.1 GCA_027415455.1 Nitrospirota bacterium
AACTCCCGGACGAGGCCCCGGGCCTCGAGAAGGGAAGAAGGTTCAGGCAACATGCAGCGGTGCTCCCAGAGGAGTCGTGTCGGGATAAAAGCAAAGGGCGCCGGCCTCCCCTTCTGATTGCCAGGGAGGGGACTCCGTCCGGCAGCGCTCGTCCGCCCGGCTGCATCGGGGTGCAAAAGCACACCCTGTTGGAAGACTCCACAAGGGAGGCACCTGCCCGGGAATGGCCGGCAGAGGCGCATCCTTTCTGGTCCGTCCCGTTCCTTCGGGGCGAGAGGCCAGAAGGGCCCGGCTGTAAGGGTGAAGCGGGCCGGTCTCGAAAAAGGCCCGGGAGGGGGAGGACTCGACGATCCTGCCGGCATACATCACCAGGATCCGGTCCGAAATACGCCGCACGTGGGAGAGGTCGTGGGAGATGAAGAGAAGCCCCTTCGTCCGGCTCTCCCTGATCGAGGAGAGCAGGGTCAGAATCTGGAGTGCGACGGTGGGGTCGAGGGCGGTGGTCGGCTCATCGGCGATCACCAGATGGGGGTCGAGCGCGATGGCCATGGCGATCATCACCCGCTGCCGCATTCCTCCCGACAGCTGATGGGGGTAAGAGCGCAAGACCCGCTCGGGGTCCGGAAGGCCCGCAGACCGGAGACGGTCGGACACGCACTCTCGTATCCGGTCGTCGGAGAGGTCGGTATGGCTCTTGAAAAGCTCGCGCATTTGTGTCCCGATAGTCAGGACAGGATTGAGCGCGCTCTGAGGCTCCTGAAAGATCATGGAAATGCGTTGGCCGCGTATCTTCCGGAGAGCGGAATCCTCCTGCGCGAGCAGGTCCAGCCCCTCAAAGAAAATCCCCCCGGAAAGAACCTTCGCTCCGGGAGGGAAGAGTCCGAGGAGAGAAAGTCCAGTCAGGCTCTTGCCCGATCCCGACTCCCCCACCAGCCCCACCGCCTCGCCTTTTCCGATGGTAAAGGAAACGTCCGAGACCGGGCGGATTTCACCCTCCCGCGTCCGGAGGGAGACCGACAGGTGACGCACCTCGAGGAGTGACAAATCTTCTCCCTGGACCATCAGGGCTCCTCATACGTGGCCCGGTACCCTTCCATCTCCCAGACCGAGACCTGGCGGAGAGTCAGTCCTTCCGTCTGTCCCTGAGCGAGGGCGGCTGAAAGCCCCCGATGAAAGAAAAGGGCGATGTTTTCGGCCGTCGTGCTCTTGTCTGAAAAAAAGGGATGCTCGTTGAGATGGGTGTGATCGACCTCACGGAGAAGCGGATCCAGCCATCGTTCGATTTCGTGGAAATCCACCGCCATCCCGAGCCCATTCAGTCGCGTGGTCCCGAAGACCGCCTCGATCGTCCAGTTGTGGCCGTGAAGGCGGGCGCAAAGCCCCGGATAGCCTTCAATCCGGTGGGAAGCGGCGAACGTCCTTTTGACCGATACGGAAAAACCCATGAAAAAACCTTTCCTGACAAATTCGATTCCGGAGGACATGAAAGAGGATCCGTCAAAAACCGGATCCGGCCATTATAGCAGATAAGACGGTGTCTTGCGGAAGGATGAGAGTCTCGACTTAATCATGGGAGGGATCCATCCCCTGCAAAAATCCGGCGGAGGCGTTCCGGCTCTAGGGTCGCCCTTCCCGATCCTCCAATTCCCTCGAGGAGAGTCTGGTAAAGGGCCAGGGCCCTGGAGATGTGAGTCTCCAGGGGAGATTCGCCGGAGATAAATGCCAGAGCCGTCACCAGACTCGACAGGGTGCATCCCCCGCCGTGAACACCCGAGAGCGGTTTCACCGGGTGGTGATAGAACTTTTCTTCAAGGGGGGTCCAAAACAGATCCACCTTCGTTCCTTCCCCCTCAAAATGGCCCCCCTTGAGAAGAATCGCGGGGGCTCCATATTGTTCATGAATCCGGCGCGCCATGAGGGAGAGATCGTCGGGATAGCGCTCCAGCGACCAACCGGCCAGCTCCTGTGCCTCCGGAAGGTTGGGAGTGACCAGCGAAACCCTGGGAAAAAGGATGCGGGCCATCATCCGGTATTCCTCGGGGAGAAAGGTCCCTC
>DAIBSV010000289.1 GCA_027415455.1 Nitrospirota bacterium
CCTCCCCGTTCTTGTCGAGGGTCCGGTGGTTGGGGAGCGTCAGATAAAAGAAGACGGTGTAGACGACCACCCCTGCCATGACGAGGATCGAACCATGGCAAAACGCCCCGTCATCGAAACCCGCATCCAAGCCATCATTCCGGAGACTCCCCGCGTCTCGACGTTCCGGCTCGCGATTCCGGGAGAGGCCTCTTTTTCGTTCAAGGCCGGCCAATTCGTCATGGCCTCGATTCCCGACTTTAGAAACGAAAGAGACCGTCCGGTCCGGAGGGCCTACTCCGTCTCGTCCTCCCCGCTCGACCTCGAAAAGGGATATCTTGAGCTGACCATCACCCGTGTGGGGGAGGGAGGGTACTTCTCGAACCGGATCCATGCCGCCCGTCCCGGGGATCCCGTCCTGGTGGAGGGACCTTACGGGAGCGCCTTCACGCTTGAGGAGGGGAATCCCGCGCCTCATCTCTTCGTCGGAGCCGGAAGCGGGATCGCCCCGCTCCGGTCGATGATCCGGACATTGCTCGGAACAGGATCTCCCCCACGGATCAAGGTGATCTATGGATTCAGGAAGGGGGAGGATTTCATTTTCGAGCGGGAGCTTCTGGGATACGCCAAATCCGTTCCGGGATTCTCCCTGGTCGTCATGCATTCCCGGCCGGAGCCCGGGTGGGAGGGACTCTCGGGACGGGTTCCCGATCTCCTTCCCTCTCTGGTTCCCGGACATTCCGGAGAGGTGGTCTACATCTGCGGCCATCCGGACATGGTGAAGGGGACGGTGGACTACCTCCAGCTGGCGGGTTTTCCTGAAGCCGACATCCGAAAGGAACAATGGTGACACAGGCCGGGAGAGGATCCGGAGGAGTCTGATGGAAGGCGAACGGTTCTCACAGATCGAGGAGGCCCCCCCGCTTCCCCGGAAGGGAAAAGGCGGGGAAGGGTGGCGCTGGACGGTTGGAGCCATTCTGGTCCTGATTGCCCTGGTTCCGGCTCTGGTGCTCCTTGTCTTTTACTATCGGGAGGTGGCGGTCACCTACTACATGACCCGCAACCCCCTTCAGCCGTCCTCCCTCCGGATGGCCCGGACCATCGAAGGAGTCCTGGTCGGAAACATGCGGGACCTCGCCGACACGGCCAGCCGGCTCAACTGGAGGGGGACGGACGCTCCAACCGAAGAAAACCTGAAGGAAATCATCGGACGGTCGCGCCAGGAAGGCGACCTCGCGAACTTCGCCGGCCTGGCGGTCCTGGACCGGTCGGGAAAAGTGCTGGCCCGGACCGACCGTCGGGATATCGATCCCTTTCTGGGCCAGGCCCGGGAGCTCGCGAAAAAGCTTTTCGAAACCGGAGGCTTCACCCGCTTCAAGCCGCTGGTCGTCCCGGGAAGGCACCCCCTGGTCCTTTTGATGGTGGCCGTCCGGACGGTCCGCTCCGACGACGGCTCGGGAGGAGTCCTGGCGGGACTCATGAATTTGACTGCCCTTCTTCGGCCGGCCCTTCCGGTTCCCCGAATCCACGGCACTCCCGGCCGATCCTATCTTCTGTCCGGAGACGGGCTGGTTCTTGCCTCCTCCGATCCGGAACTGACCGGAAGGAACCTCCTGTCTTTAGGACGCAAGACCGTCCTCGACCGCTTCGACTCCGGCCAATCGGGCTCCTTTTCCGCACCCGTCGACGGGACAGACTTCCGTTACGGGTCCACCCTTCTGGGAGAACTCACGGGAATGACCGAGGCCCCCTGGCTGGCCGTTCTGGAAGCCCCGAAGGCCGCGATCGACCACGAGGTGGCTCGCACCCGGCTCAACATGGACCTGATCGTCTTCCTTCTCGTTCCTGCGTTCATGGGGCTCATCATCTGGATTCTCTACAAGAGCCTTCGATCGCCGGCCTGATCCAGCCCTTTCTCGCAAACCCCGTCCCCCGAGAGACCCGACCTCCCGTTAAAGACGAACAAGGAAGGGTCTTTTGGGATCAGCGGCCTTCCACATCCACGGCATCGACAAGCTCGGAGAAGCTTTTGTCCATTTCATCCAGAAGG
>DAIBSV010000028.1 GCA_027415455.1 Nitrospirota bacterium
ACTACAGGGACGGCCATGCCGTCCGCGCTATCCTTCCCCGCCCTGAAGGGCGAGGGTTGCCGCGCGATTGGATCAAGTCCTCCGAAACCTTCACCCGGGACTTTCTCCGGGGTCTCGAACATTTCCGGACCCTCTCCCTTCCCCGCAGCGGCGGGGGGCTGGTCCTCTGCAACGGCGCGCAGGAGTTCGAGACGGAGGGCCTTCGCGTATTGAACCCATTCGGCCGCGACACGGATCTCTGGAACCTCGTCACCGCCGCTTCTTCCCCTCCCGGACCTCTGGCAACTCATTTTCGACAGGAAGACTCCCCCACCCTCCGGATTCCCTGTCCCTCTCCCCAGTGTTTTCCACGGGAGATGATCAACAGGCGCGCTCCATGTATAATGGATCAAGGCGTTCGATCATAGCCCCTGAACGGGGCGTGTTTATTGTTTTCGGCCGCAGATCCCTGCGGGACCGGATACAACCGGCATCGCCGGAAACAAATCTGGAGAGGCATATTGGACCATACCCCAGTCTCCTGCGCGGAATACTACCACGAGGAGACCAAATACAGCCGGACGACCATTCATCGTTTCCGGTCCCTTGATTATTCGAGAAAACCGGCCCCCTTCAAGGACTACCAGGCGGACAACCCGATCAGCCTGGTTCCCTTTCTTCCCTTCAGCCACATTCCCTTCTCCCGGAATCCCATTCCGGTGCCCCCGCCCCAGCCTCCCACGCCCTGGGGGTTGGCCGAGCTCTCCCGTCTTCTCTTCTTCTCCTACGGGGTCACCGCCATCATGGATTCGCCCAAGATCGACAAGACCTACATGCGGGCCGCCCCATCGGCGGGAGGGCTCTATCCTGCAGAAGTCTACCTCGTCATCCGGGACCAGCCGTTCCTGAACGACGGGATCTACCATTACCACGGCAAGGAACACCATCTCGTCCCCGTCATCGAAGGCTCCTTCTGGGAGAAGATTTCCGCCTACTTTCTCAATCAGCCGGTCTTGAACGACGCCTCCTTCCTGATCCTGCTCTCGGGAATCTACGAGCGATCCGCCTGGCGCTATGGCGAACGGGGATACCGGCGGATCCTCCTCGACACCGGCCATCTGGCTTCAAACTTTTCGCTCATGGCCCGCGAATCGGGATTCCTGTCCTATCCGCTTTCGGGGTTCCAGGATTCCTCCATGAACTCCCTTCTCTTTCTGGGGGACGCCAACGAGGTCTGTCTCACAGGTCTGGCCATGGTGCACGGAGAATCCTCCTACGAGCCGATCCCCTGCACCCCCATCCTTCCCTCGCCGGCACACCCGCCCTACACGCCCCCGGAAACCCCCGAAACCGGCGACCTCTTCCATGACCTGCACCGGCTCTCGGAGATCGGCCCAGAACCGTTTGCCCCTCCGGCGCTCTGGTCGGGGGAGGGGGAATACGACCCCACGATCCTTCCGGTCTCCCGGTTCACGCCCCAACGCGACCCTGTGGCCCTGACCGATCGCGAAATCGATTTCGAAGAGAACCTTTCGCGGGATCTTCTGACCAGGAGGTCGGCACGCCAGTTTTCGGGAGAACCCCTTCCCTTCGAAGACCTCTCGGCCCTCCTGAACTTCGGATACGACCTTCCGGCCGAGCCCGGGATCGACCCGGTCCTTTCGCCGTCCTTTTTCGGACCGAGCCTTTTTTCCTCCTTTCTGGTCGTCCATGCCGTCGACCTCCTGATGCCGGGCCTCTACCATTTCTCCCCGGAATCGCGGGAACTGACCCTGCTCCGGAGGGGCAACATGGCCGAAATCGCCTGCGAGTTTTCCCTGGGGCAGGATCTCGCGCGCGATGCGGCCTGCCTTCTCATCCAGGTGGCAAACCTTCCCCGACTGGTGGAACGCTACGGGAACAGGATCTACCGGACCCTGCACATGGACGCCGGCATCATTGGCGAAAGGCTCAACCTTGCGGCCGTCCACATGGGCCACGGGGCCAGCGGCATCGGAGGGTTCTTCGATGACGAGATCGCCGAATTCCTGGGACTGCCGACCTCCTCCGCCGTCCTTTACCTGACGGTTCTCGGAGCGGTCCCCGGGTCCTAACGACCCTCTTGGCAGGGAGACCCTTGTGTCCGTCATCAGGCTTCTGCCCCTTTCCGAGCTCGCCCGGCTGAGGGAAATCGTCCACATCCTCGTGAAGTACGGCTTCGAGGACATGGTGGGATTCCTGAGGCTGAACCCTTTGAAGGCTGCGGGAGACCGTCTCCTCTTCCGAAAGCCCCCTCCTTCCGAACCGCGTCCCGTACGGCTCCGGAAAGCCCTCGAGGAGCTGGGGCCGACCTTTTCGAAGCTTGGACAGATCCTGTCGGCCCGTCCCGATCTCATTCCTCCGGACTACATCGCCGAACTCTCCCGGCTCCAGGACCGCGTCTCCCCCTTGCCCTTCGAGCGGATCGAGGAACTCCTCGAAGAGGCCTGGGGTCTCTCCCCCCGGGAGCGACTGGCCTTTCTCGATCCCGTCCCCCTCGGACAGGCGACCATCGCCCAGGTCCACCGGGGCCGCCTTCCGGACGGAACGGAGGTCGCGGTCAAAGTGCGGCGTCCCGGGATCCTGCCGAAGGTCGAGGCCGACCTCTCCATTCTGGCCGTCCTGGCCGGGCTTCTCGAAGACAATCTCGATCGTTCCCGACGCTTCCACCCCCGGGAGGTGGTGAAGGAGTTTTCACGGATTCTCCGCCTGGAGCTCGACTTCACCCACGAAGGAAAAAACATCGAACGGGCGGCCCGCCATTTCGCGGACGATCCCGAAATCGTCATTCCCCGGTATTTTCCGGAGTACTCCACCGACCAGGTCCTCGTTCTCGAGTTTCTGGACGGCATCAAGATCGACCAGATCGAGCGCTTTCCCGAGATGGGCACAACCCCCGAGGTCATCGCCCGGATCGGCGCGCGCTCCATCCTGAAGCAGGTTTTCGTCTTCGGTTTCTTCCAGGGAGATCCTCATCCGGGAAACATCCTCGTTCTGCCGGGCTCCCGGATCGGAATCCTCGACTTCGGAATGTTCGGAACGCTCTCCAAAACATGGCGAACTCTTCTGGGAGATCTCCTCGTGGCCTTGTCCGACAACGATACGACCCGCGTCGTCGGTCTTTTGCGCCGGATGGAGGCGATTCCCGAAGACTGCGACACCCTCCGGCTCGAGTCGGAGCTCTCACGGTTCCTCGATGAGTTCGTAAACCAGTCGCTGTCGGAAATCCGGGTGGACCTCCTGGCCTCCGAACTCTTCGCCATCTCCCGGGAACACGCCCTCAAGCTTCCCTCGGAGCTGGTCCTCCTGCTCCGGGCCCTCGTCATCATGGAAGGGATCGGCCGCCAGCTGGATCCTTCCTTCAACATGCTCGAGGAAGCCCGGCCATTCATTGTTTCACAGTTCCTCAAAAACTTCGGGCTGGGAGAGATTTTCCGGAACATGAAGATCTCCTCCCGGACACTTCTGAGGATTCTCTCGGGACTTCCGGAACGGATCGAACGTCTCGTCGACACCGCGGGGGCGGGAAAATTCCGGATCGATTTCTCGCTCCGGCACCTCGACGATCTGATCCGGGAGATCGACCGGACCGGGAATCTGCTCTCCCTGTCGATCCTCGTCTCATCCCTCGTCATCGGATCGGCCCTCATCTTTTCCGCCTCCCTCTCCTCCCATTCCTCCTTCAAGACCCTGGGTCTCATCGGATTTTCGGGAGCCGGCATCCTGGGCTTCTTTCTCGCCATCGTCATTTTGAGATCGCGGCGGTTCTAGAGATTCTCAGAAGGGAACAAGACGGAAGTCCGGTCAGGAAAAAATCCGGACGATGTCGTCTCCCCAGAGGAGGGATTGGGTCTGGGACCAGACAATTCTTTCCACGGGGACGGGCAGGTCGCCCATGAGCCGCTCCAAGGAGTCCCCGGAACGATCGAGGTTCGAGGCGAAGGCAAGGAGATGTCCCAGGGATCCCTCGCCACGAAGAAGCGCCTTCCGGACCTCTTCGCGCAATGGAAGCCCTTCGAGCATCTCGGAGACAGACACGCCCAGGAGGGGCTCGGAGAGGGAGAACATCCCGACCAGGAAGGCCTCCTCCGGCTCGGGCTTTCCGGGGCCTGTCCAGGATTGGGCCAGAAGCTCCATCAGCCGGGCCCGGGTTACCGCCATCTGGAGAACCGGACGGGCGTACCGGCTATCCGAGAGCGACGATGAAAACAGGATAATCTCCAGCCATCTCCGGATCTGGTCCGTCCCCATCGCCAGAACCGCCTGACGGATATCGGTGACGGCGTGAAACGGACTCAGTCCCACCACGTTGGCGATCCGGATGAGGGAAGCGGAGAGGTCGATGTGCGGGCGGATCGCCCTGACGATCTCGTCTGTGCCGGCATCCGCCAGGACCATGGCCAGGACCCCCGTCACCGCCTGCCTCAGGGGGTCGACCTTTCGGGAGGCCAGGATGACCGGGCGGGCGAAGAAGAACCCCTGAAAGTAGTCGAACCCCATCTCCATGGTCCGGGCAAGCTGCTCCGGGGTTTCGACCTTCTCCGCCAGAAGGGAGAGCTTTCGGGCGTGAAGACGTTGGACGACCGGCCGAAGATCCGGCTCCGGGACCGCCAGAATGTCGACCTTGACAATGGACACCATCTCGAGCAAAGGCGCCCAGATATCCTCCCTCCCCACGTAGTCGTCCAGGGCCAGGGTGTATCCCCGGCTCCGGAGCTCCCGGCACCGGGAGACGGTGGCGTCGGTGACGGGAACCGTTTCGAGGATCTCCAGGACCAGATCCCGGGGGGGCAGGAGAAAGAGGGCGTCTTCCAGAAGAAAGTCCGGGCCGATGTTCACAAATCCCCGCTTCCCCCCCAGGATCTTCCCGAGCCCCCCTTCCATGAGGGTGTCCACGATGATCCGGGCGGTAGCCCGTGTGTCGTCGGAAACATGGGCCACGTTTTTCCGGGTGCTCCGGAAGAGCAGCTCGTAGGCGACGACCGACCCGTCCCGGCCGAAGATGGACTGGCGGCCGATCAGAACATCGTGGGGCCCGCGACCGGTGCTCATGGAAATCCCCGAAAATA
Organism: Nitrospirota bacterium; assembly: GCA_027415455.1. The sequence goes on from DAIBSV010000028.1 coordinate 5,067, forward strand.
ACGGCGCAGCATGGACACATCCTGTCCCTTCAGACGGGGGATGGTCCCGACTTAGTCATAGACCACCATCTTCGCGACACGTTCGAGGCATTGCCGCAGGATCTTCTCGAAAAGATCGCCGTCGATTCCGAGGTGTTTCAGGGCGCGGGGGAGATCGGGGTCGACAAAGACATAGTCGGGATGGGAAAAACCGATCGCCGTCGCGATCTGGTCTCCGATAAAGCAGAGGCAGGCCAGGTCACGCGCGTAGGTCGACCTCTCGAATTCGTGATGCCAGAGCATCGCCTCGACCAGCCGTGGAGGCATCTTGAATTTACGGGCGAACCATCCCCCGATGAAGCAGTGATTGAATCCGAGGATCTTTTTTTCCTGCCGCCAGTCGTTTTCCCGGTTGGACGCGTCGGCTATCTGGACCTGGGAGAGGAAAAAGTTCCCGGCCGAAACCGCCAGAACGACCTTGCCGATATCGTGAAGAAGGCCTGCCGTCTCGGCCGTGTCCGGCTCCGGGAAGCGGAGAGCGGTGGAAAGGACCTGGCAGCAGATGGCCGTGGCCCGGCTGTGGGCCCAGATTTCACGCACCCCCAGAACATGCTTGTACCGGGTAAAAACAGGAATCCCCAGGCACAATCCCTTGAGGGGACCCAGGCCGATGACGCGCACCGCCTGGTCGATGCTCGAGGGTGGAACGGCCGCGAGGTAGGCTCCGGAATTGGCGTACTGGATGATGCGGGCCGAAAATCCGGGATCCCTCTTGATGATCTCGCCGATTTCGTGCATGCTCGTCCGGCTCGACTGGAGGGCGTAGAGGACCTCGCTCACGACCTCCGGCATCGCCGAAAAACCGTTCTCCCTTTCGAAATCCTCGAAAATCCTGTCGTGCTCGTCACTGTTCAAGGAGCCGGCTCCCACGTTTTCCAGTCATGGTTCCCAGGACGGGGCAAGTCGTCCTACCGCTTTTCCAGATAGAAGGTTTCGACCGTCCGCAGGATCGTCTCCCGGAGAGACCGCTCGGGGTCTTCCGCCCGAAAAAGGGACAACCTTTTTTCAAGGGATTGCATTTCCTTTTGGATTGCGACCTCCGACTCGACCCGGTCCGCGCTCCTGCGATCCTCGATGAAGACATCCTTCACCCCGCGGGCGAGGAGAAGGGACTTGAGATGCTCGTCGAGGGTCACGGGCGCCCTCACGAGAAGCCGCCCGAGGGGGTCGACCACATCCGAGACGACCACCGCTCCCGGGGAGAGAGTCGCGAGACGAACGACGACCTGCTTCACGCGAACACCACCTTCCCGTTAAACAGTATCTTCCCGTAAAACATCTTTGAAGACCTCCTGAAGGACATGACATGATCGCCCATTTCCCGAAACGGATCCGGACGGGTTTTCAGATATCCAGGGCGGAAACCTCGGTGCGGGCCAACAATTCCTGGAGCTGACCGGCGGTGAAAATGGCCGTCCCCGGCTGGGCGGCGGTCCCGCTTCCGCAGGCCACAGCGAGCCTCAGGGCCTCCGCCGCGCTCTCCCCCCGGGAAAAGGCGGCGATGAGCCCTGCCACCATGGAATCCCCCGCCCCGACCGTGCACTTGACGACAATCGGGGGAGCCTTGGCATGAAAGGTCCCCTCCGGCCCTGCGAGCAGGGCTCCCTCCGCGCCGAGGGAGACGCAGACGTATCCGATCCCCTGCCGAACGAGAAGGCGTGCCTCTTCGGCCACATCCTCGATCCGGGGGACCTCCTTTCCCAGCAGAAGGGAGAGCTCGTAGCGGTTGGGCTTGATCAGAAACGGGCGGAGGGCGAGGGACTCGCGAAGAAGGGCGCCGTGCGCATCCACGACCGCGAGGCCGCCGCATTCGCGAACCCGCCGGACCATCTCCCCATAGATGTCCGATGGAACTCCGGGCGGGACCGATCCCGACAGGATCCCGAAGCCGCCCTCCACCCGATCCAGGAACCGTCCCAGAACCTTCGACAAAACCACTGCGGGAACGAATGGACCGATGCCGGTCACCTCGTACTGGGACTCCGAGGCGGCCTCGAGAACCGTGGCATTGATCCGGGTTTCCCCTTCGACCCGTTCACAATCCACATGGTCGATCTGGTCTTCGAGCAGTGTCTCCAGGAGAGTTCCGGCATTGCCTGCCATGATGCAAAAATTGGCGGCGGGAACCCCCATGACGCGGAGGGCCCGTCCCACATTGATTCCGTTTCCTCCGGGATCGGTCCGCGTCGCGGTGGCGTGGCTCTTCTGATCCGGGACGAGGCGGGGAACCTCATAGGAGACGTCGATCGCCGGGTTGAGGGTCAGGGTGGCAATGGGACGAGTGGGACTGGTTTGTCCGTTCATGGGTTCTCCCGTCAGGTATTGCCTTGACGTGTCACTGGTGGGCCATCTTCGTAACCCACTATACCGGACTGTCCCCCGGGATTCCACATCGGAGCGAATCTATACGCGCGCTTCCCGAGTCCCCACCTCCATGTGGTAATCGACACCCTCCCACCGCTGCTCCCGGGGCCAGAAGAAGGTGAAGTCGATGCGTTGTCCCCTTCGAAGGCATTCCACGGGAAGAACCGCCCCGAAGAATCCGAGACCCAGGGGGCGTGTCGGGGAATCGACAGGCCGGCTCCAGCCGTCGATCCCCCAATGGATCAGGACCTCCCCCTCGAAGACGAACCGGAGCTCCTTTCCCTCCGGGAGAGTCCGGAGCTTGTGCCGATGGCGCCAGAGCACCCAGGAGATCTCGGGACGCTTCCCGCCGTAGCGCTCCCAGGTCGCCTTCGGACGGTCCACTGGAAATTTTTTGTCATGGCTGTGGGCCAGTTTGATGAATTCGGCATGGGCCCAGACCAGGGGCATGGCCGACCCGGTCGGTCGGCCCGGCCAGAGATCCTTGTCTGGAATCGGATCCCGATCCCAGACCTGCTCGGGGATGAGTCCCGCCGGTCCCGCCATCTGAGCCATGGAACGGAGGTAGGGAAGGGGGCTTTCCCCGGCGGTCAGCGCCGCGTGGCCCCGCTCGCCCGCAAGAAGGGGCCAGAGCCGACCCCGGCCGCTCCCGTCGAAAGGAGCTCCGTCGACATGCTCGCCGTACCCGTCCCCGTTGTAGCGGTACCAGGCGGGACCGGCGGGGGTGTCGCGGCGAAGCAGGGCGTCCACCGCATGAAGCGACTCACGGACATGTCTGTCGGAGAGGGTCCTCAAGCCGTACCGGACGAGCTGAAGAAAGTCGGTGCTGACCTGGTCGCAGGCGGGCAGACCCGGGTCATGGCACCGGTTCTTGATCAGGAGCGGCAACCCCTTCGCCGCGGCATCCTCGAGCACCCCGGCCGGAACGGCCCGGAGGTAGTATCCGGAGAGCCCGAGATCCTCCGCGAGCTTCGTTCTTCCAGACCAGCTCCACGACTCGATCCTGGCATTCCAGGTGTCGGCGATCCAGTAGGCGATCTCCCTTTCGGCCGGATCGAGAAATTCGGCCCCGTCCACAAGGGCAGAAATCGAGACGGCGAGGGTGAAGAGATTGATGCCGGGATCCTCCTCCCAACGGTCCTGCCCCGTCACTGGACCCTCCCGGATGATGAACCGGAGGGCGCGCTCCACCATGGTCCGGAGCCCCTCCGCCGACATGGGTCCGAAACTTTCGAGGGCCGCAGCCAGAAGAACGGGGAAGGCCGCCTCGTCGAGTTGAAGCCCTTGCCAGTAAGGCTTTCCGCCGATCCACTGGTTCTGGAGCCAGTGGCCGTCTTCCTGCTGCGTGGCCATGAGATAGGAGAGGATCCGGCGAACCGTTTCGTCATCGCCCATGGCCAAGAGGGCCCCTGCGCTCTCGGTCAGGTCCCGGCTCCAGACCAGGTGATAGCCGCCCCGGCTGTCGGAGGCCTCCCCCCATGGAATGGAGAGGCTCGCGATAAGGGCCCCCGGGAAGCTCTTGTCCTCGTGAACGCGCAAAACCATGGCCGAAGTCCGGTAGGTCCGGACCAGATTTTCCGGCAACGTGGCGGGAAGGCGGAGGGATTCCTGCCAGTCTTTCCAGAGGGATACCTGCTCCTCCCACTGGGGCCCGAACCCTTCCATGAGGGCGGACAGGGCCAGAGTCGAAGCGGCCTCCCGGCTGCTGGCAAAGGCCAGGGCCAATGTCCCCGACGGATAGGCCTCGCCCATGAGGGCGACCTCTCCGGGGCCGGCTTCCCCGAACTCCCAGAGCATTCGACCGTTCCGGTTGAAGTCCTGCCAGCCGTCGCTCTCCCCGACCTCCCCGCAGGAGGTCCGGAAAAAGAGTTCCCCGCCATCCGGACGCATCCCCGCCAGGGAAAGGGCGTAGGGCCCCTGGGAGGCCGACATTACCGTCCGTCCGTGCCAGGTGCCGCACATGGCGACGTTGTCCATGGCCTGCCCTCCCAGCCTCGTGGCCAGAAGGGGATAGAGGCGGAGGGTTTCCTCTCCTTTAAGTCGGAAATCCACAAGAATCGCGTCGCGACAGGGGGAGGCGACGATGCGGAGATCGAGACGGAAGCGTTCGTGCTCATGGACGATCCGGACCGCCGGAATCCCAAAGCCGGCCAGAGACAAATCGTAGCGTCCGTTGGCCCGAACCTCCGACCAGAACCCCCGGTCGTCCGCCACGATGAATCCCAGGTCGCGGATCTGGGGGATGTCGATCCGGGGATGGTAGACCTCGGTCAAGATCCCCCGGGCCAGCGTGAACCAGATCCGGGAGGGGCCCAGGGAGCCTCCCACCATGTCCTTTCGGGCAGGACTCCAGACCGGCCGGGAATACGATGCCCGCGGGGCTTTCACAGTAGTCGCCTCCTTCTATGGAATTGTTTATGTTTTCCGGACATTCTCCCACGAGTCGAATGGCGGGACAACAATAGATTCCGGATGTTTTTTTCATCCTCTTGCGCTTCTTTGAAGAACCCGCCTCCTTGTTGGCACTTCCGGATTTCTGCTATTCTCGGAGATGATGCATCCGACCCCAACCCAGGAGTGTCCATGCACCTCTTTCTTGTCCGCCACGGAGCCACCGAATGGTCGGTCTCGGGACGCCATACCGGAAGAACCGACATTCCCCTGTCCCCTGAAGGGGAAGCGGAAGCCAGAAATCTTGGCCCCCTTCTCCGCTCACTTCACCCGCGTCTCGTCCTGTCTAGCCCCCTCTCCCGGGCGCGCCACACCGCCGAACTCGCGGGATTCGGGGAGACTCTCCGGATCGACCCCGATCTCGCGGAGTGGGACTATGGCCGCTACGAGGGACGAACGACCCTCGACATCTGCCGGGAAACCCCCGGATGGGATCTGTTCCGCGACGGAACGCCAGAAGGGGAATCCCTCTCCGACGTCACCCGAAGAGTCCGCCGGGTTCTCGCAAAACTCGAGGAAACCGGACAGGACGCCCTTCTGTTTGCCCATGGCCATCTTCTCCGTGTTCTCGTCGCCAACTGGCTAAGGCTCCCCTCGGACAGCGCCCGTCACTTTGCCATCGAGACGAGCTCACTCACCATCCTGGGAAACGAGCATGCCTGGCCGGCCCTTCTTGCCCTGAACAGAAAACCTTTCGAGATCCTTCCGGACATCACGCCAAGCCATAGGAGTCGCCCATGACCCGCCCCGTTCCTCCCCGCGTCACAGAACTGCCGGTCTGGAAGGCCCTGGCCTCACAAAGCCGGGCGATCGAATCCCGCTCCCTCCGGAGCCTTTTTTCCAAGGACCCCGAACGCGGCCGGCGCATGGCGGCCGAAGGGGCCGGACTCTATCTCGACTACTCGAAGAACCTGGTGACCGACGAGATCCTTTCCCTGCTCTTCGATCTTGCGCGGGCCTGCGAACTGCCCGAACATATCGAGGCCATGTTCCGCGGAGAGCACATCAACCGGACGGAAAACCGGGCCGTCCTCCATGTGGCTCTCCGCATGCCCCGTGACCGCTCCCTGGTGGTGGACGGCATCGATGTGGTCCGGGAAGTCCACGCGGTCCTCGACCACATGGAGTCCTTCTCCCGCCGGGTCCGGGAGGGCTCCTGGACGGGCGCGACCGGAAAACCCATCAAAAACGTCATCAACATCGGCATCGGCGGCTCGGACCTGGGACCGGTCATGGCCTACGAGGCGCTACGATCCTATTCCGACCGGAGCCGGACCTTCCGCTTCGTCTCGAACATCGACGGAACCGATTTCGTCGAGGCCACACGGGATCTCGATCCGGAGGAGACGCTCTTCATCGTCTCCTCGAAGACCTTCACGACCCTCGAAACCATGACCAATGCCCGAACGGCACGGGAGTGGCTGATCGCCCGGCTCAAATCGGAGGAAGCGGTGAAGCACCACTTCGTGGCGGTCTCCACCAACGCCGAAGAGGTCCGGAAGTTTGGAATCGACACCGACAACATGTTCGGATTCTGGGACTGGGTCGGTGGACGCTATTCCATGGACTCCGCCATCGGCCTCTCCACCATGATCGCCATCGGCCCCGAGGCCTTCCGGGAGATGCTGTCAGGCTTTTACGCCATGGACGAACACTTCCGGAACACCCCGCTCGAGCGGAACCTCCCGGTGCTGATGGGCCTTCTCGTGGTGTGGTACACCAACTTTCTCGGAAGCCAGACCGTGGCGGTCCTCCCTTACGATCAGTACCTGAAGCGTTTCCCCGCCTACCTCCAGCAGCTGACCATGGAGTCGAACGGCAAGCACGTCCATCTCGACGGATCCCCCGTCGACACGACCACCGGACCCATTTACTGGGGAGAGCCGGGGACCAACGGACAGCACTCCTTCTATCAGCTCATCCACCAGGGAACCCGACTGATCCCGATCGACTTCATCGGATTCGCCCGCTCCCGAAATCCCCTGGGAACCCATCACGACATCCTGATGGCCAACCTCTTCGCCCAGGGCGAGGCACTCGCCTTCGGCAAAACCTCTGACGAGGTCCGGGCCTCGGGCGTCCCTGAATTCCAGGTTCTCCACCGCACCTTCGAGGGAAACCGCCCTTCCAGCACCATTCTGGCGGAGGAGCTGACCCCACGGACGCTGGGGACTCTTGTGGCGCTTTACGAGCACAGCGTCTTCACCCAGGGCATCGTCTGGGGAATCGACTCCTTCGACCAGTGGGGGGTGGAGCTGGGCAAGGTGATGGCGGTCAGGATCATCGACGAACTGGAGGGAAAAGCGCCGGAAGGAAGACCCCATGACAGCGGAACGGCGGAATTGATGCGGCGATACCGGTCGTTACGGGAAAAAGCCTAGATGCGGGGTTCCGAGGGACGGGCCCCTCAGGAAGACCGGCTCTTCCCGCCATTTCGCGGGGAAGGCGGCGGGCATTCTCCTGTGGAAGGAACGTTCCTTGTGTTGATGCAACAGTTCTCCGTCAGATAGGCGATCACTTCCTCGACGGTTCCGATCCGGGACCGGTAGCGCAGGAAGCGACCCTCCGGGGTCACGGAAAGAAGATCAGCCTGAGTCATGGCCTTCAGATGAAAGGAGAGGTTGGTCGGAGGAATCCCCAGGGACTGGGAGATTTCTCCTGCGACAAGGCCTTTGGGCTCGTGCGTCACGAGGAGCCGGAAGATCTCGAGCCGGATCCCGGACGACAGGGCTTCGAAAATTCCGAGCATGCGGGGATCGATCCGCGAACCGGAACGGGTCTTTTTTTCGGGCATCGGGATCCTCCTTCGATAAAAATTCGTCCTTTCATCATACCACCGGATCACCTTTGGGGAAATAAGCCTCCCGGCAACGATCCCAGCGCCTCATCCTGGCCGGTTCGAATTCGATTCTTGACCCAGACGTTTCTCCCGTTGCCCGGTCTCACTCCCCGCGACCGATGTGTCCGATCGCCCGGAGATCCGGCAACGGCGGTAGACGGCCCTCCCTGACCTCCGGAATTCCGAGAAAAGCAACAATCCTCTTCTCGAGGATCCGGAAGGTCCGGCGGAAGGCCTCCATGATGACCCGGTCGCCTCCCCGGACCGCGTCGGGATCGGGAAGACCCCAGTGAACCCGGGGAGCCTTTGAAAAAACCAGAGGACATGCCTCTCCCGCCGCGCTGTCGCAGAGGGTCACCACGAGGTCGAACGGCCCGGCAAGAAGATTCCAGGACTTGCTCGAAAGACCTCTCACGGAAATGCCCTCTTCGGAGAGGACGGTCAGGGCCCGGGGATTGACGCTCCCCTTCGGCTGGCTTCCCCCACTCTCCGCATGGAGGCCCTCCGGAGCGAGATGGTTGAACAGGGCCTCGGCCATGATGGACCGGCAGGAGTTCCCCGTACAGAGAAAAAGAACCTTCATTTTCCTCCATCCTCTTTTCTCCGGAAGTCCGGAGCTTAAAACAGGCCTTTCCCTCTTGAAACAATACAATATTTTAACTATAATTGTATTTATTTTGAAAGGCGGAAGTCAACGCTCTACCCTTGAACTTATCCTTTTTCGTGAAGATTTCAAGGAGCGTCCTTTCGGGAGGGAGTCCCGGCAATCCGCTCTCCTCCCCCTTGGCGGCCGCCTCCACACCAACCCAAAAGGATCTCATGCTGGCTCTCGCGATCTTCCTGGTCACACTCGTCTTCGTCATCTGGCAGCCCCGGGGCCTCGGCATCGGATGGAGCGCGACGGGAGGGGCGCTTCTCGCCCTTACCACGGGCGTCATCCATCTCCGGGACATCCCCGTCGTCTGGCACATCGTCTGGGACGCGACCTTCACCTTCGTGGCCCTCATCATCATCTCCCTCCTTCTGGACGAGGCAGGGTTCTTTCACTGGTCGGCCATCCACATCGCCCGGGCCGGAGGCGGCTTTGGAAAGCGGCTCTTTCCCCTCATCGTTCTCCTGGGCGCCGGCATTTCGGCGGTCTTCGCCAACGACGGGGCGGCGCTCCTTCTCACCCCCATCGTGCTGGCTCTCCTCCTTCGCATGGACATCTCCCCCAGGGGGGCCCTGGCCTTCATCATCGCCACCGGCTTCATCGCCGACACGGCAAGTCTTCCCTTCATGATTTCGAACCTCGTCAACATCATCGTCGCAAAATATTTCCACATTCCCTTCGACCGGTACGCCACCGTCATGGTTCCGGTTGACCTCGTCTCCATCCTGGCAACGCTTGCCGCTCTGTGGCTTCTCTTCGGATCGCACCTTCCGGCCCGATACCACCTGGAAAAGCTTCCCGACCCCAAAAGCGTCATCCATGATCCTGTCGTTTTCCGGGCGGCCTTCCCCGTTCTGGGAGCGATTCTACTGGCCTACTTTCTCACCGCCCGCCTTCACCTGCCGGCCTTCGTCATCATGTCGGCGGCCGCCCTTTTTCTTCTGGGCCTGGCCGGACGCTGGCACCGCACCAACCAGACCCCTCCCATTCCCGTGAAAAAGGTCCTGAAGGAGGCCCCCTGGCAGATCGTCCTCTTCAGCCTGTCCATGTATCTGGTGGTTTACGGCCTGAAGAACGCCGGTCTCACCGACCATCTGGCAGGCCTTCTGGAGAGAATCGGGCACTCGGGGGTCGTCGCCTCCTCCCTGGGCATGGGTTTTCTGGCGGCGATCCTCTCCTCCGTCATGAACAACCTTCCCGCGGTCCTGGCCGGAACCCTGTCCATCCAGCAGACCCATGGCCTCCCGGAACCCGTCCGCCAGGCCATGATCTACGCCAACGTCATCGGCTGCGACCTGGGCCCGAAGCTCACCCCCATCGGAAGCCTGGCGACCCTTCTCTGGCTCCATGTCCTGGCCAAGAAAGGCGAGAAAATCGGTTGGGGAGACTACATCCGGACCGGATTCCTGCTGACCCCTCCCATCCTGGCCGTCACCCTCCTGACCCTGGCCCTTCTGGTCTGATCCCGGCCGATCTCCACCCTTCGGAGGTCAACTTCCCGGACACAAAAACGAAGAGGCCCGAACGAACGGGCCTCTTCTTCACGGTATCGACGGGTTTCTCAAGGCCGCCTTCCGTCAGGAAATTCCGGAGCCCTCCGTCGCCAGATGTGAGGGAACCGCCCGGGAGGCCGGCGCCGTTGCGGTCCGGTAGAGATTGTAGAGGAAGATCCACTGCCCCGTGATGATCATGAAGCCGCCCCAGGAGCGGGCCACCATGTAGGGGTGGGTCGCCTGGACGGAGGCCACGTAGGGGATCTCGTAGACCTTGGCCGCCGCCTGGATGAGGCCGGCCGCCGTGAGCGAGGT
>DAIBSV010000290.1 GCA_027415455.1 Nitrospirota bacterium
ATTTTCTCCCAGAGCTCTTTCTCTTCTCTGTTTTTTCGATCGTCTCAGAACTTTCTTTCTTCCGGGATCGCCTGTGAAAAAGGGATCTTTCTCCTTCCGTGGAACGACGGCGGGCGCACCTCGTGCGCCCTTTGCCCGTTCCCTCTTTTCCCCGGATTCGAGACCGTTGGCGGAGCCCCTCATCCCGACCGGCAGGCCGGCTCGGGAACCCGGGTGTAGGCCTCGAACCCGATTCCGGCCATGGACAGGATCTCCAGGAAGGCCGTCCGTTTGCTCGGGGGCACCAGGATCTTCCGGGTTTTGGATCCGGTCACGACGACCTGGACTCCGGCCAGGTGCTTCAGGATCTCCTGCCCCGTGGGGTTCCTGAGCTTTCCCCGCACGGCGCTGGTGAGGGGTTTTCCCGCCTGCCGGATTCTCCGCTCGAGGAGGGAGAAGACCAGGCAGGCCAGAAGCATCACATACCCCAGCGCCTCCACCCGTTCCCGGTTCTTCAGGAAGACCCCGTCGATGAAGGCCGGATCCTTCAGGAAGGAAAAGCGTCTCTCGCAGGTCGACTGCTCCTTGTACTCCCGCAGGAGCTCCGCCGCCGGAACCTCCTCCTTCGGAAGCGTCGTGATCAGGGTGAAGGTGGACCGTCTCTGGCGCTCCGCCAGAACCGCCTCCCGCTTGCGCTCTCCCGGCTGGGCACTGACGACATAGACCGTTTCGGTCTTGGCCTCCTCCCCCTTTTTGGGGCGTCCCGGAGCCGGACGGGGGATCTCCCGTTCCCGGGAGAGCACGGAGGCCGTCACGTGATGGAAGGCGTCCTTGAACTGATCGAGGAAGCGGTCCTTCTCCCGCGTCGCGTCGGCTTCGCAGGAGAAGGCCTGCGCGCCCAGGAGGCTCCCGGCCTTGGCGATCCCCTGCTGCTCCTTCGCCAGTTCCGCCTCGAAGCTTTTCTCCTTGCGACGGTCCAACTGGCTCGAGTGGCAGACCACGAGACGGTACCTGTGCCCGTCGATCTCCTCCTCCTGCTCGGAGGCCCGGTAGAGCGCGGAGCGGGTCCGCTCCGAGATCCGTCCGATCTCGGTCCACCGGTCCTCCGCGAAGGCCTTGGTCTTCGCCGCGGCGCTTGCGCCAAAGGTCTCGGGAAGCCGGGAGAGAAAGGCGATCTCCCGCTCCCGCATCGCCTCCAGGTTCTTTCCGGTCACCAGGGCCGAATCGGCCACATAGACCATTTTTTTGAGTTCTTCCGGGCTGAACAGCCGGCAGAGCTCCGAGATCATCTCCCGGTTCGCCGTCTTGTCGGAGAGGTTCCCGTCCCGCACCTCTGCGAAGAGCGGGATCCCGTCCCGGTTCACGAACAGCTTGAAGAGGATCTGCTTCAGATCCGGCCGGTGGTCCTTGGAGTGCCCGTACTTCGGCTGGACCGGCGTCCGCTCCTTCGGGCTCTCCGGCTCCTTTGTCTCATCCGCAGGGGGATTTTCCTTGTACTCCCCATAGACGGTGCGGCTGGTGGTGTCGAAGTGGGTGAAGCGCCGCTCCACATTCTCGCGCGTGAGCGCATTGGCCACGACCATGGAGAAGATCTTTCCCGGGTCCCCCTCCCAGAGCTGGTCCAGCCCCCGCCCGAGGCAGTCGTCGTTCAGGTCCGATGGCTCGACCCCTTCTCCGAACAGGAGCGCGCAGTCGGAGATCTCGAAGCTCTCCTCCACGCGATACAGGGGACGCTGGGTGGTCAGCATGTTGACCACCAGGGCCGTGACCCGCTCTCCGGGAGACAGCTTGCACCGCTCCCGGTCCCAGACGACGTTCCGGTCGACGATCTCGCGAAGCCCGATCTCCTCGCACATCGCGCGGATCAGGGGCGCTCCGGAAACCACCGGGTTCGGCCGGGCATCGGAAAACAGGAGGTCGGTGGGGTCGCTCATGCCAACCACTCTACCAAAGTCCGGATCGGGTGTTCAGTCCCCCGAAATTCGTCAAAACTGTCTAAGAATCCCTGGATTTGAGACGAAAAAATTCATTTCTCTGCTCTTTTT
>DAIBSV010000291.1 GCA_027415455.1 Nitrospirota bacterium
CACACGGTCAGGGACCATGGAGGACTCCTCTTCATTGAGCTCCGCGATCGCTCCGGCCGAATGCAGTGCGTGATCGACGCCAAGGAACACCCTGTCATGGAGGCAATGGCAAAAAACCTCAGGGACGAGTGGGTCATATCAATCCATGGGGCCCTGGCCTCCCGCCCCGAAGGGACGATCAACTCGGAAATGCCCGGTGGGCATCTCGAGATCCGTGTTTCCACACTGCGTGTTCTCAATGCCGCCCTCACACCTCCATTTCCTGTGGGAGAAAACGAAGGTGTCTCCGAGAGCCTGCGACTGACCCACCGCTATCTCGACATTCGATCCCCTCATTTGATGGAGGCTCTCAGGTTCCGCTCCGAACTGACATCCCTGATCCGAAACTATATGGTCTCCCATCACTTCTGGGATATAGAAACCCCGCTTCTCACCCGCTCGACCCCGGAAGGGGCCCGGGACTTTCTCGTCCCGTCCCGTCTCGAGCGCGGCTCCTTCTATGCTCTCCCCCAATCTCCCCAGCTTTTCAAGCAACTGTTGATGGTGGGGGGTATCGAACGCTACTTCCAGGTGGCCCGCTGCTTCCGTGACGAGGATCTGCGCGCAGACCGTCAACCCGAGTTCACCCAGGTCGATATCGAGGCCTCCTTTTTGACGCGCGATCAGTTTCTGGGAATCATCGAGGGACTCTTCTGCGACATTTTCAAAGCCTTCAAGAACATCACCCTTTCACGGCCTTTCATGCGTCTCACGCATGCCGAAGCCATGGAGAAATACGGAAGCGACAAACCGGATCTGCGTTTCGGAATCCCGATCGTCGATATTTCCTCGATTGCCCAGAACACCTCCTTTGCCGTTTTCACTCAAACGCTGGGCAACGGGGGGACGGTCAGGGGCATCCGGTTTCCAGGAGGAGCCTCCAGAAGTCGAAAGGAAGTGGAGGACCTGACCGCCTGGGCCCAGGGACAGGGAGCCAAGGGGCTCGCGTGGATCAAGATCGAACAAACGGGACCGGCAAGCCCCATACTCAAGTTCATTCCTGAGCCCCTCCAGAAAGAAATATCCGAGACAATGGAGGCAGAGCCTGGAGATCTGCTCCTCTTTATCGCAGATACCCTTCCCCAGACACTCAAGATCCTGGGTCTTCTCAGGAACCATGTGGCGAAAATCGCGGGTCTGATCGACTCCTCAAAGACTGCGCTGCTCTGGGTCGTCGACTTCCCGCTGCTTGAATGGAATCCCGATGAAAAACGCTACGAAGCGGTGCATCACCCCTTTACATCCCCCCACCCGGACGACATGGCCATCCTTGCCGATACCCCGGAGCTGACCCGGTCTCTCGCCTACGATCTTGTCTATAATGGGACGGAGGTGGGAGGAGGGAGCATCAGAAATCATGAGATCGAACTTCAGAGAAGGGTCTTCGACCTGATCGGGATGACGGAGGAGGAGGCCACCAGACGGTTCGGATTCCTCCTTGAAGCCCTTTCCTACGGGGCTCCCCCGCACGGGGGGATGGCCATCGGACTTGACCGGCTGGCCATGCTTCTTCTCGGACGGGATTCCATCCGGGATGTGATGGCGTTCCCCAAGACACAAAAAGGAAGCTGCCTTCTCACTCAGGCTCCGGCTCCCGTTGACTCGGCCCAGCTCAAGGAACTCGGGCTCAGGCTGGCATAAGCCTCAGGGAATGATGTCCTCGATCCCGTACTTCATCATGCGATAACGAAGCTGCCTGGGAGTGATTCCAAGAGCCCGGGCAGCGCGGGTTTTGACATATCCATACCGTTTCAGAACCGCCTCGATCTGCTCCTTTTCGAGGCTCGACACCGCCCCGAGAAGTCCATCGGTGGCCTCCCCCATCGCTGGAACGCCCTCCGAAGACTCATGCGGTCGCCCGACGACGACCTCTCCTCCTGGCGGCAGTTCACGCTCCGGATGGGGAGCCTTGGGATAGAGCGTCATCGCCCGCCCCGCATCATCCCGCGTAATGGTGGCCCCATGCGCCATCACGACCAGAC
>DAIBSV010000292.1 GCA_027415455.1 Nitrospirota bacterium
GGCCGCGTCGGCGCCTCTTCGGGGTAGGGGATCTGCTCTTCTTCGTGAATGCCGCCGCTCATGACGTAATCGGTCGAGACATGAAGAAGGGCCGTACCCGCGTCCCGACAGGCCCGGGCCAGGAAGAGGGGAGCGAAGGCGTTCAGCTCGAAGCATTCCCGGACGGCGGTCTCGGCCGCATCGACGGCGTTGTAGGCGCTGGTGTTGATGACGACGTCGAGCTTCGCCCCGGCAAGGCCTGCGAGCGAGGCCGGGTCGGTGATGTCGAAGGAGGGGCGGTCGAGGGCCTGAAGGTCGACTCCTGAGGAGAGATCCGGTTCGGAGAAGCGCCGGACAAGCTCCTGTCCGAGCTGGCCGCGGGATCCGATCAGTCCGATCCTGAGGGAAGAGGGCACGGGCTTGGGTCCTTTCTCTGGATCTGCCATAATGGAAAAAAGGTTGTCCGGCCCCGGACGGGGACCGGAGAAGGGATCTTACCATATCCGCCGGTGGAGGCGACAGGCCGGGCCTGGGCACAGGCCGGCGAAAGGGAGGGCGGAATGCGCTATCTGGTGACGGGCGGGGCAGGCTTTATCGGATCGAATCTGGTTCTTCGCCTCGAGAAGGACCGGCATGACGTGACGGTGATCGACGATCTTTCGTCGGGCCACTTCAAGAACCTGATCGGCTTCCGGGGGGACTTTTTCGCGGAGGACCTCTCGGAGATGGACCTTGTGGCGACCTTCGACCGAAAGCCTCTCTTCGATGCCATCTTTCATCAGGCCTCCATCACCGACACCACCGTCATGGACCAGCGGCTGATGATGCGGCGCAACGTGGAGGGCTTTCATCGGGTGATCGAATATGCCCTCCGCTACCAGATCCCGGTGGTCTATGCCTCCTCGGCCGGGGTCTACGGGGCCAATCCCAGCCCCCAGTCCGAGGACCAGTCTCCCTCTCCCCTGAATGTGTATGGATTTTCCAAGTCCGTCCTGGACAATGTCGCCCGGAAGGCCGCCACAGGGTTTTCCCGGACGATCGTCGGGCTGCGGTATTTCAATGTCTTCGGTCCCGGGGAGCAGTTCAAGGGAGCGGCGGCCTCGATGATCTATCAGCTCTATCGGCAGATGAAATCGGGGAAGGCGCCGAGGGTCTTCAAGTGGGGGGAGCAGGGTCGCGACTTCGTCTACGTCAGGGACGTGGTGGAGGCGAACATCCTGGCCCTTTCTGCTCGCCATTCCGGGAGCTTCAACATCGGCTCCGGCTCCGAAACCTCCTTCAACGTCCTGATCGATACCATCCGGACGGCCCTGGGCCTCGATCTGAAGACGGAGTATTTCGACAACCCCTACGACTTCTACCAGGAACACACCTGCGCCTCCATCGATCAGGCCCGGGAGGTCCTGGGATATACGCCCCGGTATTCGGTTCCCGATGGCATTCGCGACTATCTCGACTATCTGGAGCATCCGGGACGCTAGTTCCCGGACATGAGAGGAGCACGATTGAAGACGCTCCGGAGCGCCGGAGCCGTTCTGGGGCTTCTCCTGGGCCTTCTTCCGTCGCTTTCGGCCTCCTCCGCTCCCTCCTCCCTCATGGGGGCGGGGGGAACCCCGTCTTTTTCCGATCTGACCTCCCTTTCGGTGATCGATCGGGTGGAGAACGAGCGGGAAGACCTCTCCCGGGTGACAACCGAGATCGAGCTTCACTACGGAACGGTCAAAAGCCATTCCCTCGCTCTGGCCCTGGGCCGGATCTCCCGCTCCCTCACCCCCTTCCTTCTTCATCCGGAATTTCCTCCCCAGGTCGTTCTGATCGACGCCGCGAAGCCGGCGGGATTCTATCTTGGGGGAGAAACGGTCGTCCTCACCCGGGGGCTCGTCTTCTCCGGCCTCATCCGGAATACCGACACGATGGCGGGTCTTGTGGCCCTTCTCCTCTCCCGTCATGATCTTCTGGGAGAGAGGGAGAGGCGGATCTCCGCCGCCGGTCCGGCCCTCCTTCTCCAGCGGAACCGGGAAGCCCGCCACGCCGCCCT
>DAIBSV010000293.1 GCA_027415455.1 Nitrospirota bacterium
GCCGAATGCGCCTCCTGCCTTGCCTTCTGGAGGATCCGGATCCCTTCCGGAAAACTTTCCTTTACGAAAAGATGGCCCTGGGATGCGCCGACGGCATAGGCCGCGAGGATCATCCCTTCAAGGATCTGGTGGGGAGACCTCGAGATGAGAAAGTGGTCCTTGTGGCTCCCCGGCTCGCCTTCGCTTCCGTTGGCGACGACATATCGGACGGGAACCCGGTGGCCGGCCACCTTCTCCCATTTGAGGGCGGTCGGAAATCCGGACCCGCCACGGCCTCGGAGCCCCGACGCCTTGACCTCCTCGATGACGTCCGCAGGGGACAGTCCCGAGAGGGCCCGCCGCAGGCCGGCATATCCTCCGGCTTTCTCATAAGAAGCGAGGGAAGGGTCCGCGATCAGATCGGCTCTGGTCAGAACCGGTTCGGGCCCCTCCATGACAAACATATCCATCGTCGAAGCCTTACATGTTGGGGTCGGAGTCGGACCCGGCATTTCGGGAGGTCACGGATTGGAAATCCCCTTTGAATTTTGAGGGTTTTAACCCATCAAAACTATGAAATTTTACTGCAGGCGCATGTTTTTTTCAACCATAGGGCCGCAACGACCCTTTCCTTTCCCGGCGATCCGGATCGACTGGACCGATTGTCCATCGACGCCGGCAGGAGGGTGTTTTCGGGAAGGGCATTCCCCCCGGGATCGCCCCTGAAAGGGTCCGAAAAGCGATCTACGGGACAGGGCGTTCTTCCCCCAAATCCCGGGAAAGACTGGCCGGAGAGAGTGCGGCAAGCAGGGTGTGGGCCTTGAGGCTCGCCTCGGCGGCGGACTCTGCAATAACGGTGAAATGCCCCATCTTTCGTCCGGGACGGGGATTTTTCTTGCCGTAAAGATAGAGCTTCGCCGAAGGATGCTCCAGGAGATTCCCGAGTGGGGGAGGGAGGTGATCCTGCCAGAGGCTTCCAAGCAGGTTCCCCATCGCGCAGGGAGAGAGAAGGCGTGTCGAGGCCAGAGGAAGCCCTGCCAGAACGCGAACTTGCTGGTCGAACTGGCTCGCGACGCAGGCATCGATCGTGTAGTGGCCGCTGTTGTGGGGGCGGGGAGCCAGCTCGTTGACATAAAGGCGGTCCCCCTCCGCCAGAAAGAATTCGACCGACAGCACCCCCTTGTAGTCAAGGCTTAGGGCGATGCTTCGGGCGACCGCGGACATTCTGTCGGAGAGAGGCCCGGGAATCCCCGCGGGAACGGCCGAGACATGAAGGATTCCTGATGTGTGAAGATTTTCAGCGACGGGATAAAGGGCCGTTTCCCCGCCAGCTCCCCGGGCGAGAACCACGGAAAACTCCCCCACGAGGTCGAGCTTTTTTTCGAGGACATAGGAACCAGTCCGCTCCTTGAGGAAGCGGGAAAGCTCCTCATGGGATCGGATCCCCCATTGGCCCTTCCCGTCGTAACCCTCCCGGCTCGACTTGAGGATGCCCGGAAGAAGGGGGCTCAGCTGGTCGGGAGACGGAAGCCTTCCATCGAGCAAGACGGCAAAGGGCGCCGTTTCGAATCCCTGATCCCTGAGAAAGGTTTTTTCGAGAATCCGGTCCTGGCATGTTGCGACCGATCGGGAGGAAGGTCGAACAACATGCGACTTTTCCAGAAAGGCGAGGGAGGCGGCGGGAACATTCTCGAATTCCGTGGTCACCGCCTGGCAGGCATGCGCCACTTCCGAGAGAACGTCGGGATCGGAATAGGGTCCGACGATCCTTCTGTCGCATACGGCAAAGGCAGGGGCATCGGGATCGGGATCCACGACCAGGGTGCGGTATCCCATGCGTCGGGCGGCCAGGGAAAACATGAGCCCCAGCTGCCCTCCCCCGAGAACGCCGAGCATGCCTCCCGGAAGGATCACCGGACAGACTCCCTTAGCCAGGGGGAAGGGTCATGGCGTGGACCTGCTCCACGAGCCCTTCCCGGTAGTTCTGGATTTTCTTGAGAACGTCGGGATCGGAATAGGGTCCG
>DAIBSV010000294.1 GCA_027415455.1 Nitrospirota bacterium
ATTCGACAGGGCGGACGGGGCATGATGGGTGATGACCACCGTCGGGCCCGGGAAGGAGGTCTCCAGTTCTTTTCTGAGCCAGGCCAGGGATTCCCGGTGACGATAGGCCACATCCATCCAGTGAAGCTTGTCTCCCTCCAGGGTGATGAATTCGAAGTCGTTTATCCCCCGCTCGGAGGACTTCCCCTGCATTCCCCCGAAGAAGTCCGTCCAGAGGGTGCATCCCAGAAAGCGGATCCCGCCGATCTCGACGGACCGGTTCTCGAGAAAATTCACTCCGGTTTGGGTCTCGGTCGCCTTCTGATATTTCAAGAGGTCCATCGCGAAGTCATGGCCGTAGAACTCGTGGTTTCCCATTACATACAGGATCGGGACAGTTCCGGCCAGGGAGTGAAGATACTGGGTCAGTTTCCTGGGTTTCCCGGCGATGTCCCCGGCCAGGACAAGAATGTCCCCTTTGATATCCGATTTTCGGAGAGGGAAGGAGCCAAATTCCGTATGGAGGTCCGAGGCGTACTGGATTTTCATGGTGTCTCCCCAAAAACTGTGGATGAAGGTGTGGAATCGAATCCCCATCCCCAGGTCTTTTCTTTCGATTTGTCGGTTTGGTCAATTTCCGGCCAGTCCGGATTCCTAGAGATGAAATGCGACCGGGTCGCTTTTCGGAAAAAGCCCAGCCGGTCTGCTTTTATTATTCGCCTGCAAGGCGGTCTTTAAAGTGCCCCCGTACACTCTATGCAGAAAATGCACACAAACGAAAATGACTCGGGACAAGAAGAATTACTTCCCAATCAGATGTTCACCCTCTTCCAGCAGGATCCTGTTGACCTCCTCCATATCCGCAACGGCATTCTCCATCGTCTTGTAGGTGGCCACAGGAACATGTGTCGCATCCTCCTTGTCGCAGAGGGTCAGATAAATTCTGATCTCCCGTCTTTCCTTTTGGATGGTCAGCATCCGGGCCGTGAAATTTGAAAAAGACTCAGGAAGCCGGAGGACCGTTTTCGTGTCCGACCGGGAAAAATAAAGGGGTTTCTCAGTCATGATCGTCCTCCCGTATTAAATCCGATGGATCTTTCATTAATAGTGATCTCCTCTTCCGGAGCCTCGAACCTCCCCGCCCGGGCGTAGCCGGCCAGAAGCCGGAGGATCCGTTTTCGGGCCTCCCGTGGGGATCCCGAAAGAGTCAGGATCGCCTCCTCCGTCAGAGCTTCCGGGGCTTTCCCGACCAGGTTGTTCTCCTTGAGGATGTCCCGATAGAGAGACGGAATGATCACCTCCCGAAGCTCATCCACGGTCGGTTCCCGAACCGGAACGACCGTCAGCCGGGACAGGAGCGGCTTTGACAGCCCTGTCATGTCGTTTGCCGTGAAGACCCACTGGACTTTCGAGGCGTCCACCGGATGGGCGGCCGACAGAAATTCATCCGAATATTTCCGGGCCGTCACCGGCTCAAGAACGTTCAGCAGAAAGTTCTCGATCGAGGGCGAATTCGAGGACCCTGACAGGCTTTTTCCCGCCTTGTCGATCTCGTCAAGAACCAAAACCGGGTTTCCCGCTCCCTCCAGAAGAACATTCAGGATCATTCCTTCCTTTGAGGATCCCCATACGGCATCAATGCCCCCCAAAACAAAGGAATGGGTGAGGCTGGCCGAGTTCACGAGACGGGATGGAACCCCCAGGGCCTTCGCCAGGTCGAGAGAAAAGGCCGTCTTACCGCTCCCCGGAGGTCCGACCAGAAGGAGGGGCGGCAGGGAGGCCGGTCCTTCGGCCAGTCGGGCAATGTCCAGAAAGTCCTGGATGATGCTGAGAGTCCTTTTCATGTGGGGGTACTTGTGGACCAACGCATCGACCTTGTCCTGGGAGGGAGGGACCACCAAGGAAATCGTTTCGCTCTTGAGAACCTTCTCCGCCAGATCGAGCCAGCGCTTTCTGTTCTCTTCTTTTTTGGGGTTCAATTTTTCCTTGCATTCCGCGATCGCCGCCCTCAACGCCGCCGCA
>DAIBSV010000295.1 GCA_027415455.1 Nitrospirota bacterium
TTCCAGGTCATGGAGCTTCCGAAGGGTATCGAAAATCAGAAGATCCTTGCCGGATCCCTTTTTGATGATTTGGTGGACAAGTTTTTCATTGACCACTGATTTTTCTGCGGCAATCGTTGCCGGACGCCCATATAGGGAGACGATTTCCAATCCATCCGCTTTCCCTCGCACCTCCTCATCAATGAATGGTTCTATCGCCTGAAGTCGTTCTTCTATAATTTCCGGAGGATCCTCTTTGGAGAAGTAGACAACGCCATTGCCCGGACCTGTGATGCCGATTCCGGTCATGTCGTAGCCTGTCGCCTTGGCAAGACCGATTTCCAATGCCAGAAAGCTTTTTCCAGCCCCTTCCTGGGCCACGATCAGGCCCACGGTCCGGGGACGAAGGGAAGGTAGGACATAGACCGGTGGAGGGAGAATCTTTGAAAATACAATGGAGGGGCGGATGACGGGAAATTCCGACTCGTCGGGATCCTCCCTTTTGGCGAGCTCTCTGTAAACACGGGCAATATCCTCCGGAACACCGGACGTGGCCGCCCGAATCAGCTTGTCGGCAATATAGATCGCCCGACGACTTTCTGATTTTTCTTTGAGGATCTCGGCGTATGTTCTGGAGTTCGCAGCGGTCGGTACAATAAATTCAAGATCGCTTAGGAATTCTCTCCTGCCTCCCCCCAAGTCAATTTCTTCTTTCTCCATCCGGTCGGCCAAAGTGACCGGATCAATTCCGATCCGGTCCTCCCACATTCCGAGCATCGTTTCATAGACCTGCCGGTGGAATTGGTGATGGAAGTCATCAGGGGTAAGGTCATCCCGATCGAGGACGGAATTGTCAAGAATGACCGAGCCAAGGAATGACTTTTCCGCTTCAGGGTTCTGGGGGAGGTTCTTGAGAACATCGGTTGATCGGCGGGACTTGTTGGAGGCACTCATACTGAACCCCCTTCCTGAGGGGGGGCAAGGATCTTGGGCTTGTTTTTTGAGCCCCGCGGCCGCCCGCGCTTCTTCCCTTCTACTACACCATTGGTGTAATTTTCGGAGGAAGTTGTTGAGGGTGATGAATTATCAGACGTTTCGGATGGAAAAAGGTAGGAAATCAGGTCATCTAAGAGGATGAACTGGCGCCCAGACGGCCGCCGGCGAAAAACGAGGCCACGCGAGGCCCAATCCGCGCGGTACATGTTCTCGCGTCCTACACCGAGAACACGTGCGGCCTCTTGAATTTGGAGCGTCTGTCGAGGAAAAAAATAGGCCCGAAGGGCTTCGGGTCCCGAAAAATGGAAGTTGTCTGGTGGATTCGTCCACCGGAAGGCTTGAGCTGGCATGGGCGCACCTTCTGCAATGCCCATAAAATGGGCAATCACAGAACGGCGCGGCACCCATCAGTTTTTTCCCAGTTTCCCGCTGGTTGCGGGTCACGGCTAGCCGCTTTCTCGCCTAAGCTTCTGCGGTCTCACTGCATGGAAGGGTTTACCCTTGAGTGGCCTGCGTCCCCCTAGGATTTACCCTCCGCCTTCTGGTTGCGGTTGGGTCTTACCTGGCTGGAACTGGAGTCTCTATTCGTCCCGCTCGAATGATCCGAATCGCGACTTGACGACCCGATTGGGCCTCGCTCCACAACTCCAACGGTACATTCCGCTTATCCCGCTGGGCCGGGCTCTTGTGTCCCGGAGCATTAACACCAATAATACTCATCTTTTATTGCCTGTCAACCCCCCTTCCATACTGTGGTGTAGTCCAAAAATATAAAAGGTCACAAAGTGGCTAAAACTGGCGATTTCCCATGATGTAGCTTGGTGTAATTTTGGTGTAATGAGATGGAAAAAATAGGGTTAAATGAGGTCACAAGAGGTCACAAGAGGAAACGTACAATATGGCTTTAATTGGCTTTGGTATTGGATATTTTAAAGGAAAAGATGGAGCCGGCGGTCGGGATTGAACCGACGACCTGTCGATTACGAATCGACTGCACTACCACTGTGCTACGCCGGCCT
>DAIBSV010000296.1 GCA_027415455.1 Nitrospirota bacterium
AAAACCTTCTTTCGGTATTTGGCCAGTCGTGTTCCCGAAAAGATCGCCGAGGCGGAACGTGTTGAAGCCATACCGGTCAAACGTTGCGCTCCCTCTCCCACGGAATTTATGGAGAAAGACGAGATCGACCGACTGCTGCGTGCCGTCCCGAAAACAACCCCTTCCGGCCTGCGGGACCGGAGTCTTCTAACTTTGCTTTACAACACCGGAGCTCGGGTTCAGGAGGTCGCCGATTTGCGCGTGGGAGATCTTGATCTTGACGGCCCGTATCGGGTGAGGCTTCACGGAAAGGGGGACAAATGGCGGATATGCCCCCTGTGGCCGGAAACGGCTTCCCTTATCAAACAATTGGTGGCCGGAACCTCGAGGGAGGCCCCGGTATTCGTCTCTCGACTTCATCGGCCGCTGACTCGATTCGGCATATACCAACTCGTAAAGAAATATGCGGCATCAATGCCGTTTGGTGCATCGAATAACGGAAAGCCGCGTCATATCTCTCCCCATATCTTCCGACATACCGCGGCCGTCCATCTTTTGGAATCCGGAGTGGACATTAATGTGATCCGGGCATGGTTGGGCCATGTCAGTCTGGAAACGACCAATCGTTATGCCGAAATCAATATCCGCATGAAAGAGGCCGCGGTTGTCCAGTGCACTCCCCCGACAGATGATACTTCGGAGGGATCCCTCCCAAAAAAGGTTTGGCACGACGATCCGGATTTGATGAAATGGCTGAATTCTTTATGAGTTTTATGTGCTCTTCGGAAAGGAGCGAATCATGAGGGAACAGGGGGAGTGAGAGGAACACCACATAATGGTGAAGAGAACATAACTACGATTATGTGATGCACCACATAATCGTAGACCAGGGTTCGGGGAATGCCTCCCAGCCACTCAAAGGCCTCTCTGTGCCCATCCAGAAAGCACTCCATGACTTCATTGCGATAGGCCCGGGCAAAAACGACGCCACTGTGCCGAAGCCGGAGAACAAAGAGATGGAGGGTTGTCTCAACCCCTGCGATCAGGACATCTGCCGTTCCCCAGTCCACTTGGCCCATCTTCCCCGCATCCGCTTCCAAGGGGATGAAGACGTCCGCGCCCTCTCCCCGAAGCTTTTGGACACATTTCCGGACCGAACTTTCGCTTCCGGGAAATTGGTGCTCCTCCACGAGCCGTTGGTAGATCCGACGCGCCGTATGGCGCTGTTTTCGAGGACGATTCGCATCCTCTTTCAGCCATTGTTCAATAAGCCCTTTCATCGGGCCCATGATCGGGGCCGGCTTCTCCACGCTCAATCGGTATCGAGGAATCTCTGTCGCCGCCAGGGCCTTGCGAACCGTTATCCGGTTAATCGCCAGAACTTTGGCAAGACGGCGAATCGACCACCCTTCCTGAAAATGCTTCTTCTTGATAAACTCAACATCGACCATTCCGAGCATCCTTTCTTCCTCCTGCAAAAGTGTTGTCCTTCTCAACAACGACTTTACAGGATCAGGGTTTCGGGGTGGTCTATTTTTTCGTTCCTACTTCCCTCCCAAGTGGTCTACTTTTACATTACCAAACACAGATGCGTGCAGGAAGATGAACTTTTGTCGGAAGTCCGAAGGATCGACCATCTGGGACTGGTGTCCGGAGTAGCCCGGAAGATCCGTCTGGTGGAGATCATCGACGAGATGATCCCTCCGGCTCCCCAACGGGGAGTCTCGGTGGGGGAAGCGGTACTGGCCCTGGTACTGAACGGGCTGGGATTCGTGAGCCGTCCCCTGTATCTGACCCCGGCCTACTTCGAGACGAAGCCGGTAGGAACCCTGATCCGACGGGGACTGACAGAAGAGGATCTGAACGAGTCCACCCTGGGACGGGCCTTGGACGATCTGCACGAGGCGGGCCTTTCCTCGGTTTTTCTGCACCTGGCGAGTTCGGCAGTGGGACTGTCGGAGCGGGGAACGACCTTCTTTCACCTCGACTCGACTTCCTTCACGCTCTCCGG
>DAIBSV010000297.1 GCA_027415455.1 Nitrospirota bacterium
CAGCCAGGCACGGCGGAGGTCGTCACCAACAGCGCGCTCTCCTTTGCCGGCTTCGGGGCGGCCGCCCTTCCGGCCTACTACGATGCCGACCGCTTCCAGATGAAAAACGACCATACCGCCCTTCGCTACTTCGGCTATCTTTTCGAAAACGGCTGCGGAAGCGAGGAGGCCTTCTCCACCGATCCCTGCGAGACCCGACTGTCGGTCTCGTTCATGCCGAACGCGGGCCTCTATGGGAATCCCGACGGCCTGTCCACCGCCTCCGGGGCCGCGGCGGCGGGGATCCCCACCGCCAACGACGGATTTTCCTTCTTTACCCATCTCACCCAGTCCTTCGGAGGATGGGGGGCGACCAACGGCGAACGGGTGGGGGTCTTTTCCCTTGTGGGGCAGTCCGCCCTCTCGGCGGCAGGAGCGGGAGGCGCGAATCCCAATGCTCTCTTTACCCGGGAGGGGGTCGACCTTTTGGCCAACCCGATTCCGGACGGGGTCCTGACCCTTTTCGGGGCCTGGGAAATCGTGAACGATCCGGCGGGAGCCCTCGTGGCCGATCCGGCGATCTTCGGAAGCAATGTCCGGGCGACCTCGGGTTTGTCCTATGCGACCTGGTTTGTGGAGGCGGACTGGCAGCCGACCTTCGGGGGCGTCTTTTCGGAGGAGGGGGCCGGCTCGAACATGGTGATCCTGACCTACAACCAGCTCCGGATGCTGGCCCAGCCGGTCTTTGCGGGCGTCGCCCAGCACCTTCCCGGAAATTTCGACGATGTCCTGTCGATGGGTCTCGCCGACCGGTACTGGCTCTATGGCAGCGACCGGACGGCGATCTCCCTGTTTGCCGAATGGCAATGGATGGAAAACGACGGGGTCGGGTCGGTCGCGACGGACGGAGGAACCCGCTTGGAGGGGTTTGGGACGGCGACGGGGGCCTTCGCCAATGGCGGCTTCTTCAATGTCTTCTCCAATGTCTTCATCGCCGGGATCGACTTTTCCTATTGAATCTCTGGGAGGGCGGTTTTTTGTGATTTTCGTCCTGCTTCAGTTGACATTCCCGGAGAACGCTCCTACAATTCACCCGTTGATTGCGCGCCGGGTCGGTGAAAAATCCGTCGTCGGCGTTCCGCGATCGACGCTGTCTTTGTCCGGAGGGATGCGGCCGCAGGCCGTTTGACAGGATCACTAAGGGGCCGTAGCTCAGCTGGTTAGAGCGCTGGCCTGTCACGCCAGAGGTCGCGGGTTCGAGCCCCGTCGGCCCCGCCATTTTCCTGGATCCCTGATTTTCCCATCTGACCTCCATCGGAATGGCTCCACTGACATCATCCTGTGCCGGAGCATGTCCCGGCAGGTTTCGGGAGTCGAATCGCTTGTCCACCTCTCTTGGTCTTCCGGAGTGGCCGCCTTCCATGATATTCCGATCCTTTTTCCCGTCCAATCCCTGCCTCGAGGAATTACTTTCTCCAGCGCATCCGCGGGGTGGAGTCCCTGGCCGAGTCCTTCAACATGGAGCTTCTGAACGTGATGGCCGAGGGACGGTGGAAGGAGTAGAGTCGTGAAGTTCGAATCGGGATCCCGGAAGGATCGCATGCTTTCCGAGATCAACATGGTGCCGTTCATCGACGTGGTCCTCGTTCTGCTGATCATTTTCATGGTGACCACGCCCCTCCTATACCGCGGCCTCAAGATCAATCTCCCGAAGACCAGTGCCAATAGCCTGAAAAAGCCCGTTCCGAAGATCATCGTCAGCGTGACCAAAGGCAAGCAGATCTTTGTCAACGGTCACTCCGTGACTTGGGAAGCGCTGGGAGCCCTCCTTGCACGCCGTTACAAGGAAGACAAACGGGTCGTGGTCTACCTGAAGGCGGATCGGAAGGTCGATTACGGAACGGTGGTCCATCTCATGGACGTTGTCAAAATGGCCGGGATCGACCGGCTCGGCATGATTACGGCACCCAGTCCCAAAAACCCGGAATAATCACGCATGATCC
>DAIBSV010000298.1 GCA_027415455.1 Nitrospirota bacterium
AGTAATTGTAGGCGATCACGGCGGGAATGGCGGCAAAGAGTCCGGCGGCCGTCGTCACGAGGGCATCGGCGATGCCCGGGGCCACCGAGGCGATGCTCACCGAGGACTGGTGGCTGATGTCCCGGAATGCGTGGATGATGCCCCAGACCGTTCCGAAGAGGCCGACGAAGGGCGAGATGTTGGCCGTCGTCGCCAGGATCGGGAGATAGGACTCGAGACGGGTGAGCTCCTCCTGGCGGGACTGGAGAAGGGTGCGGTGGACCACCTCGATGTCGCCCTCCCGGATTCCCTCTCCCCGGGCCTGGGCCCGCTCCTCGATTCCCTTGATCTTTTCAAAGGCGGTCCGGAACATGAAAGCCAGGGTGGACCGGCGGTAGTCCCCCGCCTCCTGGTAGAGCTTGGAGAAGCGGTCGACCCTCTTGAAGATGCGGATGAAGCCGGTGTTCTCCCGGGACGTCTTGGAAAGGATGTACCACTTGTAGAAGATCACCCCCCAGCTGAGCGACGAGAGAAAGAGAAGGAACCCCAGGACCGCTTCGGGATGGGTGGTGCTCGCTTCCGTTCTTTTGTTCTCAGGACGCTCCGGGGCGGTCGACCTGTCGGTCATCACCAACGAGACGGCTCTGAACTTCAAGATCGCGATGGTCCGGAACATGGCCCACGGGCCCGAAAGCCTCTGGACGAAAAAGGCCGAGGACCTCGTCCGGAAGGATCTCGAGGCGACCGGCTACTTTGTGATCCTGACACCTCCGCCCGATCTCCGCTCTCTTCTCCACAGGGAGGTTCTCGACGGGATCACGGCCAAGGCCTTCTCCTCCATGGGGGTGGAAGGGGTCGTGGGAACCCAGTTCTCGATGGATGCAAACGGGGTCCGGCTCCACGGGACGGTGCGGGACCCCTTGAACGGCTCGGTGCTTCTCGACAAGACCTACGCAACCGGAGGACCGGTCCGCATTCTCGTCCACCGCTTCGTGGACGACGTCCTGTTCCAGTTCGCCGGAATCCGGGGGATCGCGGAAAGCCGCATCGCCTTCGTGGGACGGACGCGCCGGGGATACGACCTCTTCACGATGGACTTCGACGGGGACAACCTCCGGCGGATGACCTACGACCATGTCCTGGCCTTCAATCCGACCTGGTCCCGGGACAAGAGGCGGATCGTCTATGTGTCCTATCTCCGGGGCCAGCCCCAGATCATCGACTACAATCTCCGGACCGGCCACCGGACCATGCTGTTTTCCTATCCCGGGCTCAATATCACCCCCCAGTACTCCTTTGACGGGTCGAAGCTTGCGGTGGCCCTGTCGAAGGGACGCTCCTCCCAGCATACCCAGATCTATGTCTACCACGAGAAAAGGCACCTGCTGGAGCGGATTACCTATTCCCACAGCAACAACCTCTCCCCCACATGGGATCCGGGCGGAAATTCCATCGCCTTCGTCTCGGACAGGGACGGACACCCCCAGATTTTCATCATGGATTCGGACGGCTCCAACGTCCGCCGCCTGACCTTCGACGGAAACTACAACGTGGCGCCAGCCTGGTCTCCCCGGGGGGATTGGATCGCCTATGTTTGCATGAATGCCGTGCATCGTCCTAAGATATGCCTCACGAGTCCCGACGGCTCGGCCCATTTTCAGATCACCCATGGGATCGGTCGGGACGACAGTCCCAGCTGGTCTCCCGACGGCCGCTTCCTGATTTACTCCCGCCAGATTCGGGGACACTCGACCCTCGTCAGGATCTGGATGGACGGACATGGCCGCGAAAATCTCGGACGTTTCCGCCGGAGTATCCTGACGCCGGCTTGGTCGGGGCCCTGAAGGGACCTCCGGCGGATTTCTGATGAAGCCGATGGACAATCTATGACCCGAAAGGATGGAGAATGACGAAAAGAGAGACTCTGGGAGGGGTCGGAATCGCACTGGTACTGGGGTGATATTGAGCCCGGGATAGGAAAACAGCATGGTCCG
>DAIBSV010000299.1 GCA_027415455.1 Nitrospirota bacterium
GATATGGTTCGTGGAGTCTGCACCCATGTCGCCATGGAGCATCACGAGCGGAAGGGAGGCGGCGGTTACCCCTTCGGGCTGGATCTGCCAGACATCGATCCGGTCAGTCGGTCCCTGATGGTTCTCGACATCTACGAAGCCCTTACGGCCGGACGAATCTATCGTCCTCCACTCTCCCCCGCGAAAACGCTCTCCTATCTATTGGAGCGCGAACTCCACAAGCTCGACCCGAGGGCGATCGCAAACCTCGTCCAGATGGTGGGCATCTACCCCGTCGCCTCTCTCGTGCTCCTCACCGACGGACGGATCGCCATGATCACCGAATACAAGGATCCGGACACCCATACCGGACCGGTCAACCTGCTCGCCATTTTCTCGAAGCCGGGGATCCCCCTTCCGGAACCCGTCCCGATCACCCTGTCCACCATCGACCGCTCCCGGGTCAAGCAGACCTACCACCCGAGAGAACTCGGCCTTTCTTCCGCCGACATCGCCCGTTATCTCGAGATAGCAGGGGCAGACCACCCCGATCATTGACACAAAAAAACGGACCCTCGACAGGTCCGTTTCATCTCTTCCCAAAAAAGAGGGTCTCCCCCTTTTTATTTCACTTTTTTGACGATGACCTCCCAGTACCCATCTTTCTTTTCCGTCTTCAGATACTCCTGTCCAACCTTCTGAATCCAGGTGGGGATATCCTTCGCCGACCCTTCGTCTGTGGAGAGAACCGATAGAACCGTCCCGACAGGTTTGAGCTGGATGGTCTTGATCAGCTCCATCAGAGGGCCAGGGCAAAAAAGTCCTCTACCGTCGACGATCTCATCGATTTTAACCCCTGTGTCTTCTGCCATTTTTCTCTCCTGTCCGTTCATCGGTTGTCATACAAAAAGAACCTGGCCACCCTCCGCCTTCCCGAGAAATCCTGCAACTCCCAGCACCTCGTCGAAGACAGGGACAAACTGGTCGAGCTTCTCCCCGACAAGTTCAAGGGCCATGGCACAGGCGTAGACCTTGAGGGTTCCCATCATCTTTCCCTGCTGGAGAAGGTCGTAAAACATGGGTCCACCTTTCTCGAGAAGATGTCGTCCGATCTCCCCGTCCACCTTGAAGCCCTTTTTTTCCACCGTTGATTTTCTGAAGGCGGTGACGGCATTCATCGTCACGAAGACGTTCACTTCCATCTGGCTCACCGCGGCCACGGAAGCTATGAGTCCGACGGCATGCATCTTTTCGAGAGAGTCGGAGGCCAATACAAAGGAAATTCGTTCCATCGATTTATCCTTTCCCTGTTAAGTGTCCGGGAGCATCCCTGTTCTTTGATCTTAGTCCACCCTTCCGGGAGGATCAAGCCGGCTATTTTTCAGTAACCATCTCCGAGAAGAGGGCCGCGTGGCCACTTTGAAAGGTGACAGTCAGGGCCTTCAGAGACCGGGGCAGGGTTGTCCTTTGACCGGCAAGGGAACCCGTTCCCCCGGAGGTGCCAGTTCCGGAAGACCGAAATTTGTCGTGAGCGTCTCCAGCAGCGAGTAGTGGTTCGCGAAACATCGGGATCGCCAGGGATGAGGATCCGTTGAATCGATCCAGAGAAAGGGAATCCTCCCCCCCGCATGAATGCGCGCGATATTCGGCCTGGGGGCCCGGGAAGCTTCCCCCTTCGCGTCGTACCCCGATTCATCCCACAGGACGAAAACCCAGACATGATCTTTGCGGAAAAGAGAAGACTCCTCGATGAGGGGGATCCAGTGGGCGAGAAAGCGGTCCCCGGCCCTCACGAGCTCGTGACGGTTATGGAAATGGCAGGTGAAGGCACCGTGCATGTCGTGACAGAGATCGGGAACGACGAGGGCAAACTCCGGGACCTGGCCCCGGGCAAGATCCTCAGGAAGCCGGGAAAGAGGAACGACCGTCCTCCTGACGGGGCCCTTTCTGAGACGCGAGAAAAGAAGAAAAGGGTCGTGCTTCAGGACGTACC
>DAIBSV010000029.1 GCA_027415455.1 Nitrospirota bacterium
GCATGTTCTTCTCCTTTTTTTTGAGGAACCGATTCTTAGGGCCGACTGGGCCGGCCGGGCTTCCGGGTTCCTACCCCTCCCGACAGGCCGTACAACTTCGGGATTTCTTCACGCGAAAGGAACGGGTCGAGAGATCCATCCCCTCGAACACCGTCATCCGGTTCTCCACCTCCCTGCCGTATCCGGACAGGATGCGGAGGGCCAGGACCGCCGCCATGGCCCCCACCGCCCCCGAGATCGCCCCCAGAACGGGAAAGCCCAGGGGGTCCCACGCCGGGTCCCCCTCGGGAAAGAGGCACTCGAGACAGGGACCCGTGCCGGGTCCAAGAGGAACCACCATCCCTTCCATCCCGTTCATCGCGGCAAAAATGAGAGGTTTTTCCGCCTTTCGCGCCATTCTGTTCAGGAGGAAGCGCTCCTCGAAGTTTGTCCGGGCGTCGATCAGGAGGTCGGAGGAGGCCACCAGACTTTCCATCCAGGGCGAGATCCGGGCGTCGATGGCCGTGATCCGGCACCCGGGCACCTGCCGGGAGAGCCGCTCGGAGGCCTGGGCGACGCGGCTTTTTCCAATCCCCGCCCTCTCCATGAGGGTCTGCCGGTTCAGGTCGGGAAGCTCGAGGTCTCCCGCATGGACCAGAACGAGGTTTCCGACCCCTCCCATCGCGAGATACTGGGCCACGACGCCCCCGACCCCCCCGATCCCGGCCAGGAAGACCTGGCTCCTGGCCAGGCGCGCCTGGTTTTCGTCCGTCCACCCCGGGAGAGTCGACTGGCGCTCCAGAAGATGTCCGCCCACGCCCGTCACGTTCCCTGGCGCGCGGGCGAACCGCCCTGTCCGGCCTCGATGATCGCCATGAAATGGGAGAGGATGGTCTGGGCGGGCACGATCCCCTTCAGACGCCATCCTTCCTCCCGGACAATGGGAACCAGACGATCCAGAATCTCCGGCGGCGGACGGTATCCCATGCGCTCGAGCACGTTCCGGATGCCCGCCCGTCCGGTCTGGTGGGTCACGATGATTTTCCGCTTCGACCCGACCTGATCGGGAGAAAAGAGCTCGTAGTTCGCCGGCTCCTTGATGACCCCGTCCACGTGGATCCCCGACGAATGGTGGAAGATCCGGGAACCCACGACGGGCCGGTAGGGGGACAGGGTCCGCCCGATGGCGGTATAGAGCCATCGGGAGATGTGGGCGAGCCCCGGAAGATCGATCCCGGTCTCCGCCTCCTCGGGGCCCGAGAAGGCGAGGGCGAAGGCCACCTCCTCCATCACGGCGTTTCCCGCGCGCTCTCCGACCCCGGTCACCGTCGTGGAGAGGAACCGGGCTCCCGCGTGAAAGGCCGCCACCGTGTTGGCCGTCGCCATTCCCAGGTCGTTGTGGCAGTGGACCTCCACCGGGACCCCCCATCGGGAGACCTGCCCGATCCGCTCCGCGATCTCCAGGGGATGGTGGCGGCCGACGGTGTCGCAGTACCGGACGCGGATTCCCCCGGACTCCCGGACCGCCCCCACGAAGTCCTCGAGAAACCCCATGTCGGCCCGCGAGGCATCTTCGAGGCCGACGGAGACGCGGACGCCTTCCGACGACAGCCGCCGAATCGACCGCCGGACCCGCTCGAGGGCCTCGATCCGGCTCATACCCCGAACCGAGGCGAGATGGCCTTCCGATGTCGGAAAGGAGAGATGCACCCGGCGAAAGCCCAGCCGGAGCGCCGCGTCGAAGTCCTCCTCCAGGGGCCGGAGCCAGGGAAAGAGCTCCGCGGGGACGGGAAGGGTCAGGAGAACCCGCAGGTCGGCGATTTCATGTTCTCCCAGACAGGGGGTTCCCACCTCGATTTCCCGGACGCCGATCCTTGAGAGCGTCGTGACGATCGCCATCTTGGTGGGCCGATCGAAGAAAACACCCGGGGACTGACCACCGTCGCGAAGGGTCGTATCCACGAAGACCGGGCCGACTGCCTGCGTTTTTGTCCCCTCCTCCATCCTGCTCCCTCCCTTCAGGCCTATAGGACCAATGGGCCGTCGCCGCCTTTCAGGAGGCGCTGGCCCGTTCGAACGCCTCCTTGGCCTCGGCCCATTCCCGGTGCTTTTCAATGGCCTTCCGGGAGACCTCCTCGATGCGCTGGTAGGCCCCCGGAAGCTCCTCGGTGAGATCGTGAAGCTCCATCGCCGTTTCCGCCGCCTGTCTGGCAAGCTTCCGGTAGCGTCCCTCCAGTTCCTTCAGGTCCATCGATCCTCCTTCATGACTTCTCCCGGAACCGGACTTCCGGTCCCGCAATGTCGAAGGCCGGGCTCTCGCCCGCTCCCTCGATCTCCCCCTTGAGAATGTCAAGGGCCACGTTCTTCATCTACAGCCGCCGCTTCATGCTCTCGGCCCGGATTCTCCGGTAGGCCCGATCCTCGGTCATCCCCTCCTGCTTCACCAGCACCCATTTCGCCCGCTCGATGATCTTGCGCTCGAAGGTCTCGTCTTTGAGCTTCTGGTTTTCCTCGCAGACGGTGCAGAAGTCCCGGATGTGGAAGACCGCCTCCTTGAGAAGGGAGGCGAAACGCAGGTCGCAAAAAGGCTGAAGCATGACTCCGGTCAGGCAGTCCTTTCCCTGCGCGTCCCGCCGCTCCATCAGGAGAATGATCGGAATGGGCGGACCGGCCCCGACGCTCTGGACGATCTGGAAAAAGGTCCCGAGAGACTCCCCCCGGTCGAGGAGGATTCCGTCCACGTCGAGCGATCCCGCCTGGGCCAGAAAGGCCTCCAGGGAGAGGACCGAGACCCGCTCCACGCCCATGGAGGTGAGCTCCCGAACGATCTCCCCGTGGCGGCTCGTGTCTTTTTGTATCAGTGCGATCGTTCGCATCGTCCCCTCTCTTTCCTGACGCTCACGAGTGGACAAGCAAATGCGGTGCCAGGAAACAAAAGCAAAATCAAACGAAGACTTGCAACAACGCATCATTCAACCAGCGTTGTTGTTCGCGCAAAATTGATTCCGAGAAGACAATAATGTCAGATAGAGGCCAATCCCCGTTCGCCGGTCCGGATCCGGAGGCTTTCCTCGAGAGGGGAGACGAAAATCTTGCCGTCCCCCATCCAGCCGGTCCGGTTTGTGCTCATGATCAGGTCGATCACTTCGTCCTTCATGGCCGAAGGAATGACGATCTGGAGCATGCGCTTCGGGATCCAGAAGACCGGACGCGTCAGCGAATGGACCAGCGCGAAGGAGGCGGGGGTCAGGTGCCGGGTGATCTTCGAGACCGATTCGTATTCGGCCGGAACCTCCCGGTCGATGTCGGTCATGACGTTGCCGCCCTGAAGACCCCGCCCGCTGACAGTCGTGATGGTCATTGACCCGAGACCGATGGCCTCGAGGGCGCGCATGGTTGGCGCCACCTTGTCGCGGCGGATGATGGCCGTTATTTCGAGAAGCATCGCATTCTCCCTTCGACGGGGCCGATCACTCGGCCTTTTCCCCGGTCCTGATGGTGTAGACCTCGCTCACAGGAGAGACGAAGACCTTTCCGTCCCCCTCGTAACCCACATAGGCGGCATTTTTGATGACGTCGATGATCGTCGCCACCTCGTCGTCTTTCGCCACGATCATGAGCATGACCTTGGGAAGCTCGTCGTAGTGGATCGGACCGACCTTGATCCCCTTCTGCTTCCCCCGCCCGAAGACATTGGTTTTCGTCATCGCGGGAAAGCCCTTGGCCTCGAGCGCCAGCACCACGTCGTTTTCCTTTTCCGGCCGCACGATGGCCCGAATCATCTTCATGCCCGTCCTCCCTGGTTCGTTGTTGTTCCTCTGGATCCCGTCACCGGAACGGGATCCCTAGCTCTTTTTCCCGATGCCTTCCGGATGGAAGGCAACGTTCACGCCCGAGGGGTTCTGCCGGAAAACCTTGAAGAGCGCCTCCTCCTGGGCCGTCCGGGTCAGGAAGGTTTCGTAGGCCCGTTCGAGGGCCTTGGCATAGGCTTCCCGCTTGGCTTCCGGCGAGGCTTCCGCCGGCCATTCCCGCTCGATTTCCTCCCGGAACTCCCCGAATTTCCTCAGAATGTGGAGACGATTCACCGAGACGACCTTCGGGTCGAATTCGACCCCGAAAAACCTGAAATAATCTTCCGTGTCGGAAAATTTCTTGAGTTCCGCTTCCCAGTCTTCCATCTCTCCCCTCCTCCGAAGGCCTTCAGGACGCTGCCAGCTCTTCGTGCGTATAGCATTTTTTTGGACAGACCTTGGCGCAGGACTCGCACCCGATGCACAGTTCAGGATGGACGATGCTCATGACCTTCTTGTCGATCTCGTCCTCGTTGTCGGCGGTGACGGGAACCACCTCCCCCTCATCGTCGAGTCCCATCAGTTCCAGGATCCCCCGTCCGCACACCTTGAAGCAGCGGCCGCACCCGATGCACCTGTCCGCATCGATCGCGCTCACGAACCGGGGGATCCAGATGCCCCCTCCCCGTGTCGGGGCGCTCACACACGTCGACTCCGCCATCTGAACCTCCGTCTTTTTTCTCTATCCTTTCCGCAGCCGGGCCAGAAGCTCCGGCAGAAAGACTTCATTGAGTGACACCGGGAGCACCGTGATCTCCTCCCGTTCGAAGAATATCCGCTCCTTGCCCGTCTGGGTCCCGGCCATGACCGCGAAATGGTTTCTTGCCGAACGTTTCATGATCTGCCGGGCGAAAATGCGCGACGTCTGGTTGTCGAACCGGCACCCGAGGAAGAGGTAATGGCGGCCCGTCCGATGCTCCTGGACCCATTTGGGAATGGGCGTCTGGATGTCGATCTCGGTGAGAACCTCCACGAAGTCCGCGTCGGAGAGCAGAAGCTCCGTCCCGGGAATCCGGGTTCCCAGGGGGCGGTAGAGAACCCGGTCCGAAGGAGAGGCCTCCTCCACCGGGACCCACCCCTCCTCCGTCCGGCGGTCGAGGCGGTACCATCGGTCCCGGTATTCGGCCCGGCTCACCCCGCTGATCTGGATACCGCCCGGCTCCACCAAAAACTCAGAGGAGGCCGACCCGTACCAGGCATCGACCACAAGACCGAGGGGATGCTCCTTCAGAATCCGGTGCACGGGAGCGGGCGGAGTCCCGGGCCGGAAGATCTCTTCCGCCAGGGCCAGAAGGGTTTTCCGGTGCTTGTGGGATTCGATGTACTGGGCGATCTCGTGCACCTTCCCCCTGAGTCGTCCGGGAACGGAGACGCGTTCGGCCAGAACGGCCGCCAGCGCCCCCTCGGTGACCGGATAGCCGGGAGGCTCCGGGTAGAGGTCGGGCCCCAGGTAGACCACCAGCCGATCCTCCCTCCACAGGGAGGCGATCCGGTCCAGGGCCTCCTCGAGAAAGGCCCCGGAACTTCCGTGAAACACGGCCCCGTCTTCCTTCAAAACCCCTTCGATCGCCATCTCCCTCACTCCCGGACCGCGAGGAGAATCCCCCCCGCCATCCTGACATCGGACACCACCGAGACGCAGTGGTCGTTGGTATTGATGAAGTGGACCGCCACCGTTCCCGCCATCCGGGCGGGCGTCTCGGCCACGTCGGAGGCCGGTGCCGCCACGAAGACCACTCCGGGAAAACGCTCCCGCAGAAGCCGCAGCGTTCCGCGTCCCAGCCCCTGCCAGTTCTTTTCGACGATGTCGCTCACGACATCGACCACCGCATCCTCCATCGCGTCCTCCCTCATCCGGAAACCTTCCGGGCTTCGACCGTCAGCGGAAGCGTCTGTCCCGGCGCGATCTCCGGCAGCTCCAGCACCATCCCGTTCGCCAGCGTCACCTTCCCTCCGAACAGGCTCTCCCGGTCGGAGTCGACGATCGGCTCCTCCAGGTCCTTCTTCGGCACGTAAACGGAAAAGACTCCCTCGGCATTCTTCCGGACCATGACCTTCATCTTTTTGGCGTCCTTTCCCGACACACGGTGATCAGCCGGGGCCCGATCCACCCCGGACCGAAGCCCGGCAGGGCCCTCTTCAAAGCGTCTCCTCGGGGACCGGACAGACCGGAACCACCGCGGTGACCCTGTCGTCCCTCTCCCGAAGATAGCCCTCGATCCGGGCCACGACCGCCCTCTTTTCGGCGCAGGAGCGCGTGAAGGGACCATACAGCCTCACCACCACGCGCCCGTCGGTTCCGACCCCGGCGAGCCGGACGTCTCCTCCGGAGAGGATCAGTTCGCACCGGATCGGATCCATGATTTTTGCGAGCGACCAGTAGAACTGCCCCACGAAATCGTCCCTGTCGCCGTCCGGCTCCTCAAAGATTTCGTCCAACGCCGCCTCCCCCGGTTTTTTTGTCCTGTTTCCTGATCCTTGGGGACCCGCCTCCGACGGGTCCCGGAAGAACCATCAGATCCTCCTCGAAACAGCCGACGACCCGTTCCCTGGAAAAGGCCACGAAGTAGACCCACCGGTCCCGCTCCTCCTGGAATCCGAGTCCGAGGATCTTTCCGCGGTCCCCTTCCCCGATCAGCCGCTCTCCCGGAAGGACGCTCCTGTAGGAGCCGTCGTTGTCGATGTCCCGCAGAACGACCACCCGCTGCCCCGGTCGCATGCGGGCGGGGTGATTCATCCTCCCGGGGGACAGGGCGCTCACGGAAGGGTTCCTTCGGAGGCGGCTCGCGGGGACACCTCCTCGGGATCGTCGTCGTAGTCCAGGGATTCGAGCTCGCGACGCTTGCATCCGATCGTCACCCCCCGCTCCGGGAGGTAGACGGCATAGATGTAGAACTGCTGGAGAAAGGTCCCGATGCTCCGGATATACCCTTCGTCCCCCTTCCGGCCCAGGATCTCCCCCACGTCCTTCTGGGGAAAGGTGCCGTCGTTCCGGATGTGCTTTTTGAGCCGGACCTTCTCCCCGAACTCGAAGAAGGGAGGTCCGGTCAGTTCGACGATGTCTCCGTCCGCCATGATGCCCCTCCGCCCGATAAATGTCCTACGCCCGGCTTCCCGCCGCCTCCCCGGCGACCCGGGCGAACTCTTCCGGCTCGAACCGGAAGACTCCCCGTCCTCCCGAGAGGGATTCGTAACGGTCGCGGGTGTTCCGGGAAAGAAAGTTGAACCACGCCTGGGGGGTCAGCCCCTCCGGACATCCCGATATTTTTCTGACGCTTCCGTCGTTCGCGAAGACAACGTGAACCATTTCCATGTCGGACTTCCTCCATTTGGCCTCGTCCCCCGGGAAGACCGGCGGCCGGAGCTCCCCCGGGACAAAGGCGTCTCTGTCAGTAGATCGCGGCGCCGGCCCCGACATTTGTTGCCGCCTCCTTGAAGCGCTCGACGATGGCGGCCGCCTCTTCCGGAGTCATCCCGGGATGGAGCGGAAGCGCGATCGCGCGCTCCGCCAGTTTTTCCGCAACCGGGGCCATCCCCTTCCGCATCCCCCGG
This sequence comes from Nitrospirota bacterium, assembly GCA_027415455.1. The sequence goes on from DAIBSV010000029.1 coordinate 7,383, forward strand.
GCCGCAAACCACGGATGAAGGTGGATGGGCGCCGGGAATGGACGGGCTTCGATTCCCGCCCCGACGAGATCGTCGACGATGGCGTTTCTCGAGAGGACCGAAAACCTTGTTCCCAGGTGGACCATGTAGGCAAACCAGTTGACCCAGTCCACCTTCGGCGACTGGTACAGATCCTTGACCCCCTCGAAGGAGCGCATGGCCTCCTGGTAGGCGTCGAGCACCAGCGCCCGCTTCTTGATCCCCCCGGGAAGCCTCGAGAGGGACCGGAGCGCGAGCCGGGCAAGTCCCGGAGAAATGGTGAGTTCCAGGGGGAGAAGGGGGGGCGTTCCCGGGGGAAGGGATGAGGATTCCCCGCCCCGAAGCGTCCGGAAAAGAAGATCCAGATCCTCCCGGTCGGTGAGGATGGCCGCATAGGACTCTCCCAGATTGGGCTGGGGAGCTCCGAAGGCCAGGATCGACACGTCTCCGAAGCTTCCGGTCCGCCGTTCCCCGATTTCCGAAAAGAGCGATTCGGTCGCGTCCTCCACCAGCGCCACCCCCTTCTCCCGGGCGAGCCCCTCGAAGCGCTCCCAGTCGGCCGGATGGCCCAGTGTGTTCGAGACCAGGAGAAGCCGGGTCCGGGGGGTGATCTTCCGGGCCGCCTTTTCCGGATCGAGGGTGAAGGACCAGGAGTCGATGTCGGAGACGGTGAGCGTCGCATTCCTCCAGGCCACGGCCCGGGCCATCTGAAACCAGGAGAAGGGGGAGGCGACCACCTCGTCCCCCTCCCCGATCCCGAGACCCGACATCACCAGATACAGGGCGATCGTGGGTGTGGGAACCACCAGGGCCCGGGCCCGGCCGAAGACGAAACCCAGCCGGCTTTCGAGTGTTCCGACAGGGTCGCTCCAGGCTTCCTGACCGAGTTCCTCCCTCTGGAGCTGCTCCTCCTCGGGGCTCCATTGGGGAAGGTCGAAGGGGATGGCCTTTTCCGGCCCCTCTTTTTTCGGCATCGCCTTCATGAGACCCTCCGTTCTTCCAAAAATCCAAGAATCTGTGAAAGCGCCCGGATCGTCCGGTCGACATCCTCCGGCCGCGTCTCGCGTCCCAGGGAAAAGCGGACCGAGGACATCGACTCCTCCCGGGAAAGACCCATCGCCGAAAGGACGTGGGACGGCTCCATCGATCCGCTGGAGCAGGCGGAGCCCATCGAGACGAAGATTCCTTCCCGGCCGAGAGAAAGGAGGATTTTCTCGCCCGGGGTCCCGGAGAATCGCAGATTCGAAATGTGCGGGGCCCGGAGACTTTCCTCCGCCGGACCGTTCCTGCGGATCCCTCTCCCGAGCGACAGAATTCCCTCCTCGAGCCGGCGCCTTAGGTGGGCGAGCCGGAGCGAGCCCTCCCCCAGGAATTCCCGGCTCTCAAGAGCCGCCTCCCCCAGTCCCACGATCCCGGGAACGTTCTCGGTACCCCCCCGGCGCCTGCGTTCCTGGGAGCCGGGCATGAGGGGATGGAAGTCCGCCCCCCTGCGGACGAACAGGGCGCCGATTCCTTTCGGGCCGTAAAACTTGTGGGCCGAAAGGGAGAGAAAGTCCGCGGGGACCGTCCGAAGATCGACGGGCACCTTGCCGCAGGCGGCGACCGCGTCCGTCAGAAAAAGGGCGCCGGCCTCGCGGGCGATCCCGGCGATTTCCCGGACGGGGTTTATCCCCCCGGTCTCGTTGTTCACCCACATGACCGCCACGAGGGCCGTTGTCTCGTCCACCATGCGGGACACCTGCGCCGGGTCGATGCGGCCGTCCTCCCCCGCCGGAATCGTCACCATCCGGATCCCCTCCCGTTCGAGATCGGGACGGAGGCCCAGGATCGAGGAGTGCTCGACCGCGCTCACGAGAACCGTCCGGCGCTCCGGACGCGACCTGACGGCGGACCGGATGGCCGTCTGGTTCGACTCCGTGGCTCCGCTCGTGAAGACGATCTCCCGGGGCTCGGCCCCCAGGAATTCCGCGAGATGGCCCCGGGCCCCGTTGACGGCCTCTTTGGCCCTTTCGCCCGCCGGGGACGGGCTCCCCGGATTGGCGTAGCCCTCCCGAAACCATGGGAGCATGGCCGCGAGGACCCTTTCCGAAACAGGGGTCGTGGCAGAGGAGTCGAGGTCGAGGAAAGCGGGGGCGTTCACGACGCCGCCCTCCCCTTCTCCTCGCCCAGGCGCCGGAGCGCGATCTGCCGGAGAAAGGCGTCGGGATCGGAGGCCATGGCCGAAAGGGCCTCTCCCGTCGCGCGTTCGGCCAGCCAGAACCGCACCCTCACGTCGGAGTCCCCCAGGGCCTCCCGCCAGAGGTCGGGATTTCCCCGTTCGAGGACCTCGATCCTGACGAGCGCGTCCGGATCCTCCCTGAAATCCAGATGATGGGGGGCGGGGATCCTCCGGGCGACAACCCGCCGGACCTCGGGATCCGGATCCTCCTTCATGAAGATGAGGGCGGTCGGAGCGATCCGGAGCGCCACCTGGTGGCGGACGTAATAATCCGGATCGGAGGCCATCATCGGAAGAAGCGCCACGGGAATCCGGGCGGCCACACGGATCCGGACCTCCCGGTCCGGATCGTTCATCATCCGCACGAGAGAGCCCGCCGGAAGGAAGAGGGCCACGTTCATGCGGACGGTTTCGTCGGAGTCCCGGGTCATTTTCCTCAGTATTTCCGCCGGAAGGTATCGCGTGACGATCGCCCGGGTCTCGAAGTAGGGATCGTTCCAGAAGCGCTCCGCGAGGCGCGGATTGTTCCGGAAGAAGCGTTCGATATGACGCGCGTAGGTCGTCCTGACGCAGGAAGCGTTCGGGTCGCACCGGGTCTCCTCCTGAAGATGGGCCACCGGACAGCCTCCGCACGGAAGAGGATTTCCATTGTCGGAAGCCTGATTTTCCCGGGTCGTCCTTACACCACAGAAGACTCTCATTCTTCCTCCCTTCCGCCCCTCCTGATCACGGTGACCAGAGGAGCGATCCCCATGAGATCGCGACCGTCGAGAATCCGGATTCGTTCCAGGATCCGGATTCCCCGCTCCGTTTCGCCCAGACGGGCATACAGATAGCCGACCGCCTTCATCGCAAAGAGATAGAACCGCGGTCCCGCCTCGTATTCCGAAAAAGGCGCATCCTCCGGAGAAACGTCCTCGAATCTTGCGGGAAGACCGAGCCGGCCGGCCATGATCGCCGCCGCCCGCTCCGCGTAGGGGATCGCCTCGGCAAGACGCCCCTTGTAGAAAAGAAACTTGTAGCATCCGATCACCACCGGCAGGTGCTCTCCATGGAGCCGGTCGGCCTCGCGAAGATATTCCCAGGCCCGGTCGGTCTCGAGCCAGGAGCGGGCCGCCTTCCCGAGAAGCGCCTGCGCCTCTTCGGGCGCCGGAGGGAAAAGGCCGGCCGAGAGCTCCTCCCAGCGGCTTTCGGAAACCCCTGACAATTCCACGGCCCTAGTGTCCGGCCCCTTTTTTGGAACACCCCCCTTCGGGGGCGGCAGGCCCGCCCTCCACGTTGAAGGAGGTCCCGCACCCGCAGGAGCTGACGGCGTTCGGGTTTTTGAACACGAGCTGGGTGTTCATCATGTTGTCCTCGAAGTCGATCTCGGAACCGTCGACGAAGGGAAGGCACTCATCGGGAATGTGCAGGGCGAATCCCGGACCGGCGAAGACCTTGTCCGTCGGGAGAGCGCTCTCCGCCAGCTCCATGTCGTAGGAAAGTCCCGAACACCCTCCCGGCTTCACGATCAGCCGGATTCCGGACCGCTCAGTGCCCCCGTTGAAGCGGATCATGCGGCGGAGGAAGACCCCCGCCTTCTCAGTCACTGTCACACCCACGCGTCATCTCCTTTTTTCTCTGTCTTTCTTTGTCACCAGGGGCTCATTCCCCGTGGAGCTTCACCTTCCGGGCCATGAGCGTCTCCCGATCCTCCACGCAGGCCGGATCGGGAATACAGGTGTCTTCGATCGGACAGACAGCCGTGCATTGCGCTTCGTCGAAAAAACCCACACACTCGGTACAGAGGTCCGGATCGATCTGAAAGAGACCGTCGTCCGTTCCGCTGATCGCCGCGTTGGGGCATTCGGGCTCGCAGGCCGAGCACCCCGTGCAGTTGTCGAGAACGATCGTATAGGCCATGGCGTTCCCCTATCCGATCACGGTGAGCGGGATCGATCCCGGAGCCGTCAGGGCCCCGGAGCGGATTTTTGTCTGTCCGCCGGCCTCCTTGGGCTTGATACGTCCGGCCCGGACACCCTCCGTGTACTCTCCGAAGTACTTGAGAAGGGACGGCTTGATCGACTGGTAGGCGTAGGCGTCGACCGCCGCGATTCCGGCATCCTCAAGCGTCTTCTTCGGACACCCCCCGACCTTGGCCACCATGACCGCCACGCAATCGGAAAGCGCCTCCGTGATCCGGGTGAGGGAGTCGTCCTCCCCGTAGCCCCCCTCGCAGTAGAGGTCGACCCGCCGGTGGCCGATGAACTTGGCCTCCGCCGCGGTCACTTCGTAGACCTGGAACTCGCGGGCATGGCCGAAGTGCTGGTTGATCAGCCCCTCCCCCTGGGTCGCCACCGCCACGAGAATCGGCGGCGCCTGGGCAAGGCCGCTCGCCGCGCCGAGCCCGGCGAGCATCTCCTTGATCTTCCGCTCCTTTTCCCGGGTCTCCTCGACCTTGTCCCGATAGGCTTCCCGGGCCGTCATGTCGTAGGCGACATCCTTGATTTCGATCGCCTCGATCTTCTCGTTTGTGAACTCGGCGGAGCGGTCCTCGCCCAGGAGTCCCACCGCGTCGGCCCGGCACTGGCGGCAGTGGCGCATCATGTTCATCTCGCCCTCGCAGGAGTCCTGGAGGTGCTTGAGCTCTTCCGCCGTCGGTCCCCGCTGACCCGTGAGGCCGTAGTAGGTCCCGTGCTCGGGTTCGGAGATGAGCGGCATGATGTTGTGGAGGAAAGCCCCGCGCTTCTTCACCTCGCGGTTGACCGCCTTCAGGTGCTCGTCGTTGACGCCCGGGATCATGACCGAATTCACCTTGACCAGAATCTTTCGGGCGGTGAGCATCTCGAGACCCAGAAGCTGCCGCTCCGAGAGGATCTTCGCGGCGTCTCTCCCTTTCCAGCGTTTCTTGTTGTAGTAGATCCAGGGATAGATGCGCTCGCCGACCTCGGGGTCGACCATGTTGATGGTCACGGTGACGTGGTCCACGTTGTAGTCCGCGATGCGGTCGACCATGTCCGGAAGGGCAAGACCGTTGGTGGAGAGGCAGAGCTTGATGTCCGGCGCCGCCTTCGAGATGAGCTCGAAGGTCTTGAAGGTCTTGTCCGGATTGGCCAGCGAATCGCCGGCCCCGGCGATCCCCACCACGGTCATCTGGTGGATTTCGGAAGCCACGGCCAACACCTTCTTCGCCGCGAGTTCGGGTGTCAGACGCTCGGAAACCACCCCGGGACGGGACTCGTTGGAACAGTCGTACTTGCGGTTGCAGTAGTTGCACTGGATGTTGCAGGCCGGAGCCACCGCCACATGCATCCGGGCGTAGAAGTGATGGGCCTCCTCGCTGTAGCAGGGGTGGTTCTTGACCTTGTTCCACACCTCGGGATCCATGTCGGCGGGACCCGCCGAGCTTCCGCATGTCGATGTCTCCGAGCAGCCGGCGGCTTCGGTTTCCGGCTCCTGAATGATCTTCAGAAAATTCTGGTCCTTTGCATCCATCTGGTACCCCCTTGTCCCCCGCAGGGACGCATGCGTTGTCCGGTTCGTTTCCGTCTATCCAAACGTCGCCACCTCTTTATATTTTTCGATCATTTCCGTCCCCTGGCGGATCAGTTTTTCGGCCTCCTCCAGGAGCTTCTCGCGGGACGCGAAGCCGAAGCGGTGCACGTCCCTGAGATTCTTGTTCACGACGACCAGCCGGCCGGCGATCAGAACCATCCGGCCGAAGCCCTCGTGCGACATCTTCATCATCGGGGAGACCATCACCCCGGTCCTCTTCTCGATGGAGAGGGCCACGGTGTTGTAGAAGATCTCCAGGCGCCAGAGCACGTCAGGGTCGGGGTCCCCGATGATGGGGATCGCCCGTCTCGCCTCGGCGTCGAGAATGAAGGGTTTCAGAACCTGCTCGTCGGTGAGTTTGTCCCAGGCCCCGAACCCGTCGTGGGAGCGGAACTGGAGGGCAAGGTCCCTGAAAAAGGAATCGGTTTTTTCCACTGCCGTCTCGCCTGTCGTCATCTCTCCCCCCGCGCTGTGATATGGTTCGGATTCATCTGTACGTCCTCATGATCAACCCTGCCGTCCCGATTTCCCTCAGTCTTCGGCAAAGTCCGCGACCTTTTCCCCCTGCTCCCGGAGGATCTTTCGCATCCAGGGAGGCGGCGTCCCGTTCAGCAGGATCCGGAGCCTCTCGAGGAGATCGGTGATCTTTTCCGGTTTTTCCACCTTGACCGGGTGGATCTTCTGGGCCACGACCCGGGCGGCCCCCGATCCGCCGATGGCGGCGACATAGAGAATGGCGCACCCCTTCAGGGCCTCGATCTTCGGAACCAGCTTGTCCTCGTTTCCGTCCTCGGCCAGATTCGACTCGAAGGAGGCGACCCCGGCGGGACGCCAGGAGTCGGCGTCGAGATCGTAGAACACGATGTTCTTGGCCCATCCGAAATGGGCGTCGACCGTTTCGAGATCCTGGGTGGCAAAGGCAATCTTCACGGTTTCCTCCCCGTAAGGGTGTTTTTGATCGGCTCGCCATCGAAGCGGACGGGGACGAATTCTTCGGCCGGATTGCCGGAGAGCGTCGATTCCACGGAGCGGAGCTCCTCCGGATACCAGGTTTCCGGGGTGTTTTCCGGATCCCGGGACCAGATCATGTTGGCGAGCCGGAACAGCGTCTCCATGGCCCCCCGGTAGCCGACCTGGAGCCGGTGGGCCGCCCCGATCCGGTCGAAGATCGGGAAGCCCGTCCGGAAGAGCGGGATTCCGAGACGCTCCGCTCCCTGGCGCCCGTGGGCATGGGTCACGAGGAGCCGGGCTCCGCGCTCTCCGGCCCGCCGTTCGAGGAGTCCCAGATCCCCGATCTCCGCCTTCCCCCCGCCCATGCGGAGGTTCAGGGGGGAGTCGGTCGTCGTGACGGCGGCGACGATCTCGGCCCCGTTCTCCTCGAGAAAGTGGACCACATCGTAAAGGTGGTCCGGCTCGAGGCCCGCGGCGATCCGGAGCCCTCCCACATAGAAGTGGGCGTCCAGCATGGCATCCGAGAGGCGATTCCTCTCCCGCCGGATCTTCCGGGGATAATCCCTCCCGGAAATGTGCCGAAGCGTCACGAGAAAGCGGTCGAAGGCGGACAGGCCCATGAGACGGGTCACCACCACGAAGGGAACCCCGCATTTTTTCAGGAGAGCCTCCCCCGCCACCCGGAGAGATTCCACCAGGACGATCGTTTGGGCGGAGGCCCCCATTCGCCGGATCTCCGGGAGGGTGGTCCCGCCCATGGAGACCGGCTCGAAGGTCTCCGGGACGATCCCGTCGAGCGACCGGGAAAGGTCCGGAAGAAAGATCGGGTCGAGGCCGAAGGACTCCAGGACCTCCCGGAGATAGTCGAGGTCGGCCACCGTCAGGTGGGATCCGGCCAGGACGTTGACCTGTCCGGGCACCGTCGCCTGCCCTGGCTCCGCGAGCTCCTCGATGGTCCGGACCATCGCGTCCCGGAATCCGTCCTCGTGGGAGCCCACAAAATCCGGGGTCGAAACGGCGACGATCGGGATCCCGGCGTGCTCCGGATGCTTCTTCCGGAAGAGGGCGACCTCCCCCACGATGTCCTCCCCCTTC
>DAIBSV010000002.1 GCA_027415455.1 Nitrospirota bacterium
ATAAAAGTGGGGTACTCCCCGACGGGGTAAAGGTCAGACTGTAGTTTCCCGAACCATCCGTTGTTGTGGTCGCGATCGGGGATCCGGAAAGGCTACCCGAATAAAGATCGATAGTCGCATTTGCCAAGGGGCCATCAACTGCCTGACCCTGGATTGTTGCGGATGGGGCCCCCCTCCTCCACTTCCACCCCCGCAGGCGGATAGGAAGGTCGTCAAAACAAGAAGGAGCGCCGAGAAGAAGCGACAGAGCTTAAAGGATCTTCCGGCCGATTGACTGCTTTCCAGGAATTAAGTATCCCCCACCAGATGTGGGGGATTTATGATCGCTGGCCCCTCAAAGGGGCCTTATCGCGATCAAAATACTGAATCCCTTTTTCTTCTTTAACTTCCACAGTGTTTGCCACCCCAAGAAAAACGAAAGATGGGGGGCGAAATTCTGATCTCGAGGGTTTGAGCAGAGACCTTAATAGCAATCCCGGATTTCTCAAAGCGTGTGAGTCCCCCACCAGAGGTGGGGGATCACCCAAGTGAATTTACCTGGGGAATTCATCTTTCACCTCCCGAATTTCGATTTGCAATTCACTTTTCTTCGGCGGACCCCCTTCTCCTTTATGGAGTCAGGAGCTTTTCCTAAGAGAGTCTTCAAGCGAACTGATCGATCTAAAAAGTGAAAACCGTCTTGTAAAAGTTCCATGGAAAGCATGGCAAACATGAAAAATGTTGTAAATTGTACTTAAGTAGTAAAATATTCAAACTTTAGTATGATTTTTTAAACATTTTTCAGGGCGATCGTCCTTCCTGTTCTTCTGCACCTGTTCCACTGTGGTAAAATGACCGGATCATGATCTCCCTCGACACCGACACACCCCAGAAGGAGCGCTTCGGTCCGGCCTTGACCTCCTCGCATCTTTCCCAATCTGCCGGGAACCCCCTCCCAGGACTGTCCCCTCTTCCTCGGGGAAGCTCCGTTCTGGTCGTCCTCTTCGGACGGATCGGAGACGTGGTGTTCACCCTTCCGTCCGTTCTGGCTTTGAAGAAAGCCCGTCCGGACATTTCCATCGACTGGCTGGTCGAGGACCGGTGCTCGGACCTTCTTCTCGGCCATCCGGCCCTCCGCCATGTCTTTCTGTTCCGGAGGGGGGACTATTCGACGGCGGTGAAGGAGCGGCGCTACGGACAGGCTCTGGGAATTCTCGGGGATCTCGTCCGGACGGTCCGGCGGGAGCGGTACGGGGCGGTTCTGGACTTCCAGGGGCTTCTGAAATCGGGGGTCGCCACCTTCCTGGCGAAAGGGGCGATCAAGCTGGGTTCCCCCTCCACCTACGGCCGGATGAAGGAAGGCGCAGGCCTCTTCTCCCGTCAGATCCCGCTCACGCGAGAGGGGCTTCACCTGGTCGAGCGCCATCTCCTGGTCGTCCAGTCCCTCCTGGGACAGGAGGTTGAGCCCGAGCCCCTATTTCTTGCTTTTTCCGAGGAAGAGCGGCGACATGTCCGGGACCTTGTCGGTCCGGACCCCTATATCCTGCTCCATCCCTTCGCCAGCTGGGACACCCGGAACTGGTCCGCCGCCTCCTGGGCCCGGGTCGCAGGCGCGATCGCCCGGAGTGGATACCGCATCGTCGTGGCGGGGGCAGGGGGAGAGGCGCAACGGACTGTGGCGGAGGAGATCGCGTCCTCGGTTACCGGTGGGATCGTCGACTTCCTCGGAAAGGGCACGCTTCGCGAGCTGGCCTTTGCCATGGCCGCCTCCGAAGCCGTCCTGGCCGTGGACTCCGGCCCCATGCATCTCGCCGCCGCGACCGGGACCCGGGTAGTGGCCCTCTTCGGACCCACCGATCCGGTGCGCCTGGGGCCCTACGGACCCCGGAGACGGTCGGACGGGGAAGAGGAGATGGGACGCTCCGGACGGGTCGTCTCGGCCGGACTCTCCTGCCAGCCCTGCATGATGCGCCGGTGCTCCATCGGAACGCTCTGCCAGGCGGAGCTGACCCCTGATGCGGTGGTGGCGGCCTTTTCGGAAATCATGAAAACCGGGAGTCTGGCGGGGCAGGCTCGCCTCCTTCGGGAGGGTCGGTCATGACCGCTTCGAAGGAGGGGATGATCCCGGATCTTAAAAATCTCCTGATCGTCAAACCCTCCTCCCTCGGAGACATCCTTCACGCCCTTCCCCTCGTGGAGGCCCTCCGCTCGGCCTTTCCGGGACTATCGGTGGACTGGGTGGCAAACGGCCCCTTCGTGCCTCTCCTCCGACGTTATCCCGGGATCCGGAACGTCTGGGAATTCCCCCGGCAGGAGTTCGGGCGTGCCGCCTTCTTCGGGAAGATGGGCGCGCTGTCCCGGAGTTTCGCGGCCCATCCCTACGACGTCATCCTCGACGCCCAGGGGCTTCTCCGTTCGGCGCTTCTCGCCCGTATGGCCCAAAGGGCCGGCCGGTCGGGGACGGTGATCGGATTCGACAGCGCCCGGGAGGGGGCGACCCTCCTCTACGACCGCACGGTTCGTATTCCCGAAGGGCCCGGGGCTCCCTACCACGCCGTCCCCCGGAATCTCCTCTTTCTCGGGGCGCTGGGCGCGGAGGAGGGGCGGAAGGTTCCTCCGGTTCCCCTCCGCTACGGTCCGGCCGACGAGGAGACGGTCGACCGCCTTCTGCTCGAATGCGGGATTCTTCCGGGAACCCCCTTCGTCGCCCTTCATCCCGGGGCGCGGCGGGACAGCAAGCGCTGGCCCTCGACCTATTTCTCCGAGCTGATCCGGACGTTTGTCCGGAAGGGTCTTCCCCGTCCCATTCTCCTGGGAGACCGGAAGGAGGCGCCGCTCCTCTCCGAGATCGCATCGCGCGCAGGCGTCTCCGTCCCCGTCCTGGCGGGAAGGATACCCCTCGATCTCCTGCCACACTTTCTCTCCCGGGCGATGCTCTTCATCGGGAACGACTCCGGTCCCCTTCACATGGCGGCCCTGGTCGGGGTTCCGACCCTCTCCTTCTACGGTTCCTCCGATCCCGGCCGGACCGGACCCTGGGGAGATCCAAAGTCCAACATCGTCCTCCGGGAGCCGGTCGCCTGCTCCCCCTGCGGGGACTTCAGGAAGAGCTGCGCCCACATGACCTGCCAGGTGAGCCTGACGCCGGCCCTGGCGATGGAGTCCGTCATCCGTCTCATCGGACGCTCGGGGATGGAATCGAAATGACGGAGGGGCGGAAGGCCTGTGCAACCGTCTATCTCCGGGGGCTCAACTGGATCGGAGACGCCGTCCTTTCGCTGGGCGCCCTGCAGGGATTCAAGAAAATTCATCCCGGGATTTCGGTGACGGTGGGGGCTCCTCCGGCCACGGCCGGGGTCTACCGTCTCTCCGGAGCGGTCGACGCGGTGATCGACCCTCCCCGCCTTTTCCCGGGTCTCCGCTTCGATGCGGCGGTGGTCCTGCCCCGCTCCTTCCGGAGCGCCTGGGAGTCCGTTTTCCTCTCGGAGCGCCGGATCGGATTTGCCTCCGAAGGCCGCTCCCTTCTGCTGACCGACTCCCTCGACTACCGGGAGTGGAAGGAGCGCCATCTCCACCAGTCCACCTATTACGAACGCCTCTTTCAGGCGCTCGACCCCGCCACGCGCTTCGAGACTCCACGATTCACTTTTCCCGATGCGGCGATCGAGGAGGCAAGGGTCAGGCTCCGGTCCCTGGTCCCGGAGGGGGAGCGGGTTCTGGCGGTCAATCCGGGAGCCTTCTACGGACGGGCCAAGACCTGGCCCGCGCATCATTTCGTCCGCCTTCTCGACGCGCTTTTGCGGGAGGATCCGGGCCTTCATGCCGTTCTTTTTTCGGGAACAGCGGACCGGCCCCTGGCGCTGGATATCCTTCGCCGCCTTCCCCATCCGCGCCTGCACTCGGTGGCCGGGGAGCTGACGCTCGAGCAGAGCGCCGCGCTTCTTTCCTTCTGCGAGGCCCTCGTGACCAACGACTCCGGGATGATGCACCTCGGCGCGGCCGCCGGACGTCCCGGGGTGGCCCTCTTCGGGCCCACCGACCCCCTGGCGACCGGTCCCGTTCTCCCAAAGCCTCCGGAGAGGGGTCCGGGGATCCGGGTCCTGTCGGTTCCGACCGCCTGCGCCCCGTGCTTTCTCCGGGAATGTCCGATCGACCACCGGTGCATGGAGCGCCTCGAGCCGGAGAGGGTTCGGGACGAAATCCTCCGTCTTTTGAAGGGAAAGGGTTGGGAATGAGTCGAAAGAAAAAACGACCGGTCGTTCTGGCCGACCGGGACGGAACCCTGATCCGGGACGTCCCCTATCTTTCGCGCCTCGAGGAGATCGCCCTCCTGCCGGGGGTGGCGGAGGCTGTCCGGGAACTGAACCGGCGCGGAATCCCGGTGGCGCTCGTCACGAACCAGTCCGGGGTGGCCCGGGGGTATTTTCCGGAGTCCTTCGTTCTGGAGAGCCACGCCCGCATCATGGAGCTTCTGGCGGCGGAAGGGGCGACCCTCCAGGGCCTCTACTACTGCCCTCATCTTCCTCCGGAGGGAGAGCCCCCCGTGACGGACCCCGCCCTCTCCCGCTTCCGGCGCTTCTGCGGCTGCCGGAAGCCGGGTCCGGAGCTGATCCTCCGGGCTCTGGCCGACCTCTCTGGGGATCCCGCCCTTAGCGTCGTCATCGGGGACGCCGACCGGGACCTCCTGGCGGGAGAGGCGGCAGGGTGCAAAGCCGGATACCGGATCGTCGGAGAGGGAGCCGTCTCGGACTTCCCGCCCGCGCTTCACGTGGCCTCCTTCGCCGAGGGAGTGGAGCGATTCCTGGCTTTCCTGGAGAGTTCGGAGAATTTCCGGGAGGACTGATCCGGGTTTCCGTGAGAAATTTTCGTGGGATCGGGGAGGCCGGATTCGACATTGGCCCTGTCGCCAAGATCGTTCTCCCGGTCCGGGCTTCAGGAAAAAACAACTCTTTCCCGGGGAATGTCCGGTCCCGGAGAGCGCGTCATCGAGGAATGGGCCCCCTCCCGGCATCTAATCCGCATCCCGATCTCCGTCTGGAGCATCGAAGCGATCACGGCATCTCCCAGTCTTCGAGACGGAGACCGTCGATTCGGGAGAACTCGCCTGTATTGTGAGTCACGAGAATCAGATTCCTCGACAGGGCCTGGCCGGCGATCAGGAGATCGTATGGTCCGATCGGCTGGCCTTTCGAGGACAGGATCGCGCGTATTTCGCCCGATCGCCGGGAGTCGTCCCGATCGAAAGGGAGGATTTCGAATGGCAATCTGGAGACGAGCTTCAGATTACTGGCGGCCCGGCGGCTTTTAAAGGCGCCGGATAAAAGTTCGTGGCTTACGATCGAACTGATCCCGACATCCTCCGGACTGTGACGACGCAGATTCGTCAGGAATGTATCATGGCCTTTCAACAGGGCGATCACCGCATTGGCATCGAGGAGATATTTCACCGGAAAAAATCGTCCCTTTCCGGATTTTCTCCGTATGGGAGGGGTTCTTCGACCGCTTGTACGAAGTCTTCATCCAATGATCCTGTCAGACTGCCGAGCCAGGACCAGTCGGTCCCGATCGGTTCGAGAATGAGGCAATGGCCTCTTTTTCGTATCTGAACCTCCTTGGCTTCGAGTCGGTACTTTTTTGGAAGCCGGACTGCCTGGGACTTTCCCGACCAGAAAATTTTGGCCTTGTCCATGGATCCTCCTTTTTAAGGATATATATAAACAATATATCTTTTTCTGGGAAGGATCAACATATTCAGGACGATTCCTTTTTCGGAGCTCGCGAGGATGAGAGACGGCGCATTCTCTTTTGAAATGAGGCCAAAAGGGACGAGGCATCGGAGGGGGTTCCCATGAATCCAGCGGATGCGTCGAGGCGCCCGAATTTTCCCGTTCCACTCTGTATTCGGATCCCGGATCATGCTATCCTTCTCCAAAAGGTCCCGCTCTTACCATATTTTGAAAACAATCCCGACTTTTGCCCCGTCAAGGAGGTTCCCTTGGGTGTCGATCCCTTTCTTCTTTCGATCCTGGTCTGCCCGAAGTGCCGTGGGTCCCTGACCGTCAGGAGCAATCCGGATGGCCTGGCCTGTCAGGCATGCGGTCTCCTCTATCCGGTCAGGGACGACATTCCGGTGATGCTGGTGGAGGAGGCTCTGCCACTGGCCGCCGCCGGAGACGGCCGCCCCTGAAAAACGCTTCGCCCGCCCCTGTCAGGAAGATCCTCCTGGTCGGCATCCGGAGCCTGGGTGATGTCGTGCTCACGACGGGAGCACTGTCCGCTCTTAAGGAGCTTTATCCCTCCGCCCGGATCCACTATCTGACCCGCGCGCCCTACGACGCGCTCCTTCGGGAGGAGCCGGATCTCGAACGGGTCTTTTCTCTTCCATCAAAAAAGGGCTCCGCCTTCGGGGGCCTTTTTCGTTACTTTCTCTTTCTCCGGGACCTACGCGCGGAGCGCTACGACCTCGTGATCGACTTCTTCGCCCGGGGCCCGCGCTCGCGGATCATTGCCCTTTCTTCCGGCGCCACCCGCCGACTTGGACTGGTCGACAAAAGTACCTGGGTCCACCGTCGCATCGACGGATTCGTCTATACCCAGAGCGTCTGCCCTCCGGTACAGCTCGCCCTGACGCGGGACCGGATTCCCTATCTCGTCAGCCGCCTCGGGCGGCTTGAAGGAGCTCATCCGCCCGGACTGACGGTCTCCGACCCGGATCTTTCCGCGGCCCGGGATATTCTCAGGGAGGAGGGGATCCCGGAGGGAAGGTACTGGGTGTTTTTCTGCGGCTCAGGCGCCCGGACGAAAAACTGGCCGGCCGACCGCTTCGCGGAGATCGCAGGACGCCTCGATGGTGAAGGCCTCCATGTCCTGTGCCTCGGAGGATCGGCCGACCGTCCCCAGCAGGAGGCGTTCGCCGCCTCCTTCGGATCTCTTCCGTCCTGTGTTCATATCCGGACCCAGCTTCCCTGGGGGACCCTCAAGGGACTCCTCCGTCTGGCTCGGGGTACCCTTTCCAACGATTCGGGGCCGGCCCATATCGCCCAGGCGGTGGGCTCCCCGACACTGGTGCTCTTCGGTCCGGGAGACCATGTCTCCTACGCGCCCTTCTTCGGAGGTTTCGTGAAGGCGGATCTGGCCTGCCAGCCCTGCCAGTCCTTCGCCGCCGTCTGTCCTGACAACCAGTGCATGAAAATGATCGGGCCCGACACGGTCTGGGAAGCGCTTCATGCGCCTCCCTTCTCAGCCCGGAGCTGAGATGAGTCTCTCCGTCGGCCTGATCCGGACACGATACCTGGGCGATGTCATCCTGCTTGTCCCCCTGATCCGGGAACTCCAGGCCTTTGATCCAGGGTCCCGGATCTCGGCGGTCGTCAACGCCGGAACCTCCTACCCGCTTGAACGGATCCCGGGGGTCGAGGTCCTGACTCTCTCCTCTTCCGGAGGGGGTCGAAGGCTTGTCGGCACTCTCTCCCTCGCGGAAGCGCTCAGAAAACGGAAGCTGGACCTTCTTCTCGACCTGACCGTCTCCGACCGCTCCCGGTTCATCGTGCGGCATTCGGGGGCGAAACGGACCGGCGCGGCGGGGAATCCCGCCGACCGGAGAAGGGGGGATCCATGGGAGATCTTTTCTCCGGTCGACTTGAACAACGGCCCGGATCACGCGACGCTCCAGTTCGGAGGACTTCTCGGGAAGATGGGAGTTCCCGTCTCGGGTATCCGGGAAAAAGCCTATCCGCCTGACCCCCGATGGAAGGAACCGGCCGAGGCTTTTTTGGGAAAAAACTTTCCGGAGGGAAGGCCGATTCTTTTCCTCCATCCGGGGGGGCGCCACTGGTTCAAGCGCTGGCCGCCGGACCGCTTCGCGCGGCTCGCCGAACTCTGGATGGCGAGGACAGGAGGAGGCGCGCTGGTAGCGGGCACGGAGACGGAGCGGACCCTGGTGGAGTCGGTTCTTTCCGGAACGGCTGGGAAGGGAATCGTGCCCCTGATCGGGGCTCCGGTCGGTCTTCTCGACGCCCTGATCCGTCGCGCGACCGTCTTCGTGGGAGCCGACAGCGGCCCTCTCCACATCGCCGATGCCGCCCACGTGCCCCTGGTCGGTCTCTTCGGATCGACCCTTCCGGCCGTCTGGGGACCCACCGCAAGCCCTCGTCGTGAGGTGGTTTTCCACAGGGTCGCCTGCTCCCCCTGCGCCCATGTGGGGTGCACGATGGGAGAGGAGAACTGCCTGTCCCGGATTTCGGTCCGGGAGGTCTTCGAACGGGTGGAGAGGGTGCTCCGGTGACGGCCGCCTTCCGGGTTCCGGTCCTCTACTATCACCGGGTCTCTCCCGATGCCGATCCCCGGACCGGCGTCACCCCGGAGCAGTTTGAGGCGCAGATGGCGATTCTTCGACGACTGGGGTTTCTCGGGACCTCGCTCGACCGGGCCCTCACCGGATGGGAGGAGGGGGCGAGGGAGGATTTGATCGCCCTGACCTTCGACGACGGCTACGAGGATAACTATGTTTATGCCGCGCCGATCCTGGAGCGCTATGGCTTTGTCGCGACGATCTACTTCGTGGCCGAACGGATGGGACAAAGGGTCGACTGGACCGGGGATCCCCTCTGGGCGGGCCATCCCCTGATGGAGGCCTCCATGGCCCGGGATCTCGTCGCTCGCGGCTTCGAGGCGGGATCCCACACACTCACCCATCCGGATCTTGTCAAAATTCCTGACCGCCTGGCCCGGCGGGAGATCCGTGAGAGCCGCGAGCGGCTTTCACAGGAGCTTTCCTGCCCCGTCACGACCTTCTGCTACCCTTATGGATCCTTCGGGGACAATCACCCGGCGATGGTCCGGGAGGCGGGGTACCGGGCGGCCCGGACCGTCCGGCGCTACCGGTTCGGGGGCCGGCCGGACCCCTTCCGGATGGCCTGCCGCCCGGTCTCCGGACGAATGGGAATCCTCCGATTTTACCTGACACTCCTGTCCTACCGGATGGGGCTGCGCGGAGGAGACGCTCCGTGAACGCTCCTCTTTCCATCCTTCATCTCGACTGCACCATGGGGCAGGGGGGCCAGGAAAAGGACCACTTTCACGAAGCGGTGGCCTTCGCGAAGCGGGGCCATCGCTATGTGATCGCGGCCCGCCCCGGGACGTTTCTGTTGAGAGTGGCCGAAAGCAAGGGGTTCGGACTTTCCGTCCCCTTCCGCTCGAACTTCGACCTCGCTTCCTTCCGGATCGTCCGGGAATATCTTCTCCGGAACAAGGTGGACATCCTGGTGACGACGAGCTACATCGACAGCGTGGTGGGATGGTTCGCCGCCCTCTCGCTGGGACGGAGACGTCCGGTGGTCGTTCGCCAGCGCCATCTTCTGAATCCCCCCAGGAGAATGATTCCCTACCGTCACTTCTGCGATTTTCTCGTGGCGGTGAGCGACATCGCCCGTTTCGGATACATCGAGCGCAGCATCCCGTTCTGGAAGGTGGTCGCCCTCCCAAGGGGGATTCCGGAGCCGGGGAAGGGAAAGGGGCCTTCCCCTTCGGTCGTCCCGGAAATCCCGGAGGGGGCCCGCATCATTCTCAAGATCGGGACCTTCCAGCGGGACAAGGGGCAGCTTCCCCTTCTGGAAGGACTGCGTCCCCATCTGGTGCGCCATCCCTCCCTCCACCTGATCCTCCTGGGGGAGGGCCCGCTCCGGCCCAATATCGAGAGACGTCTGGCGGATCCGCGTTTTGGCGAAATCCGGGGCCGGATCCACCTTCCGGGATGGTGCAACCCTGTTCCCTTCTACCGCCGGGCGGCGGTGACGGTCATTTCCTCCTTCCGGGAGGCTTTTCCCCTGGTGGCCCTGGAATCCCTCTACTTTGGCGTTCCTGTGGTGGGTTTCCGGCAGGGGGGGCTCCCGGAAGCCGTGTCCTGGGCGGATTGGGGGGAGCTGACGGATCCCTGGCGGTTTCCGGAGCTCTGCCGGACGGCGGTGGAGCGGGCGCTGCGTCCCGATCTCGACTGCCCCGACCTCGACCGGATCCGGAGGGTGTATCATGAGCGCTACAGCATCGAGGCCGCGGCCCTCCGGACCGAAAGGTTCTACCGGTGGGCGATCGCGCGAAAACGGGCCGGACGGCTCTCGGTCAATCCCTACGCGATCGTGGGAGGAGCGGGAGACCCGTTCTTTGAATCATCCTTGACGGATTGAGCCAGCTGAGAGTGAAAGGAGACAGGATGGAGCTTCCCATGCACAAGGGGGAAGGGGAGGGGAGGGAGGCTCAGGCCGCTTCTCCCACCCCCTCCCGAAAAATACGCCAGGTCCGGATGAATCCCCGGGTGGCCCGGGGGCTTCCCTGCCTCGACGGGACCCAGATCCCCGTGACGGTCTTTCTGGAGCTTTTCAAGAAAGGATATTCGATCGACCGGATCGTGACGGAGTGCTATCCGGAGCTGTCCCGGGAGGATGTTCTCTTTGCGATCGACTTCGTGATCGACTGGGTCCGGCGGGCCCCCGGCTATCTGTCGGATCTCGTCGACCGCTCCTGAAGGGAGATCATCTCTTCCGCCCTCCGGAAACGGGTCCCGGACCCACGACATTCATCCTTTGCCTTGAGGGGGTTCCCCTTGGCCTGCCTGTCATGGATGGCTCTCTTCCTGGCCTGCGGCCGGATTCCCGGGGATGGCGGAGGGAGGAGTGCGATCCGCGGGGAGTCCGTTTTTCCTTTGCAACTTGCCCCCCTCATCTCGCCAGCCACTTCGGGCTTCTCGCTGTCCCGGTAAAAGAACCCCCGGGACCGTATCGGTCCCGCAAGATCCCCCCTCTCAGAAGGATTCCCCGTCGGTCTGCCGGATCGGGGCGAGTTTCCGGTAAAGGGTCCGGAGGCTGATGCCCAGGGCCCGGGCCAGTCCCGGAAGGTCGTGTCCGGCCCTTTCGAAGGCCCAGGACAGGTAGCGCATCTCCATGACATCGAGGGGGAGGATCTCCGTGAAGGAGGAGGGGGAGAAGGATGGACTTTCGGCAAGGTCCGGGAGGTGGTCGGGGGTGATTTCCTCTCCGTCGGAGAGGATCCAGGCCCGCTCGAGAATGTTCCTGAGCTCGCGGATGTTTCCCGGATAGGGATAGGAGGACAGAAGATCCATGGCCCCCTTGCTGACCGGCTGTTCCCTGCCTGTCAGACGGGTGAGGATGGAGGCGGTCAGGATCGGCACATCCTCCAGCCTCTCCCGGAGCGGGGGAAGATGGATCGGGAAGATGTTGAGGCGGTAGTAGAGATCCTGCCGGAAGCTCTGCTCCTTCACCATGGCCGGAAGATCCCTGTGGGTCGCCGAGATGAGACGGATGTTGGCCCGGAGCGGAGCGACGCCTCCGACCCGCCGGTAGACATTGGTTTCGAGCAGGCGGAGGAGCTTGGCCTGGAGGGAAAGGGGCAGTTCTCCGATCTCGTCGAGAAAGAGGGTCCCCCCGGAGGCCGTCTCGACCAGCCCCGTCTTCCGGGAATGGGCTCCTGTGAAGGCTCCCTTTTCATGGCCGAACAGCTCGCTTTCGATGAGGGTCTCCGGGAGACCCGAGCAGTCGACCGCCACGAAGGGCTTTTCGGCCCGGGGGGAGAGCCTGTGGATCGCCTGGGAGACCAGCTCCTTTCCCGTTCCGGTCTCGCCCAGCAGAAGGACGGTGGAGGACTGGGGGGCCACCTTGTGGATGGCGGCCAGCATGCGGGCAAACGGAAGGGAGTCCCCGACGAGTCCTTCGGTCTTCGGATCAGGATGGCCGATGGCGGACGGGTGGATCCGCTCGAGAAAAAGAGGGGGTTGGCCGTTGCGGGGCGGGACGGGAAAGACCTCCACGTCGGCAAAAAGCCGGCCTCCGAGAGAATGGTGAATGTGGAAGGCCCGGGCATGGTGGCTTCCCTTCCGGGCCGAAAGAAGCGGACAATCCTCCCCGTTCTCTTCGCAGGGAACGGACGAATGGTGCGAGATCTCGTGGCACTTGCGGCCCACGATTTCGGGAGCCGAGGCGCCGTAGGCGGCGACATAGGCCGTGTTGGCCGCCAGGATCCGGTGGTCCTCTCCGATCACGATCGCCGGATCGGAAAAGGCCCCGACAAGGTCTCCGAGGTCAACCTTGGGATTGTCGACCGGAGGCCGGCCTGTCTTTTTGGGGGAGGCCAAGGAGATCTCCTTTTTTGTCATTTGTGACATTCATTCTATCCCGACTGTGACAAGTTTGGCAAGATTTTGGGGGATTCTTTTTGCATCTCCTTGATTAAGTTGAATATATCGTTTTGTGGCCTGTGGCACGAACCTTGCTTTTCCAGACTTGGTTCCTGTTTTTTCCATACATCCGGAAGGGAAGGAGTCCCTCATGGTATCCGACAGCCTCGTTGACCTGTCACGGCTCCAGTTCGCAGTGACAGCCCTCTACCACTTCCTCTTCGTTCCCCTCACGCTCGGGCTGACCTATCTCCTCGTGATCATGGAGACGATCTACGTCATGACCGGCAAGGAAATCTACAAGGACATGACCCGGTTCTGGGGGAAGCTCTTCGGGATCAACTTCGCCCTGGGGGTCACCACCGGGCTGACGATGGAGTTCGAATTCGGCACGAACTGGTCCTACTATTCCCACTATGTGGGCGACATCTTCGGGGCTCCTCTGGCCATCGAGGGGCTGATGGCCTTCTTCCTCGAGTCGACCTTCGTGGGGCTTTTCTTCTTCGGGTGGGACAAGCTCTCGAAGCCGGCCCATCTCGCCGTCACCTTCCTCACGGCGACAGGGACCAATCTGTCCGCCCTCTGGATCCTTGTCGCCAACGGCTGGATGCAGCGCCCCGTGGGATCCCATTTCGATCCCGAGACCATGAGGATGGAGATGACCAGCTTCTGGGATGTCTTCCTCAATCCCGTCGCCCAGGCCAAGTTCGTCCATACCGTCTGCGCGGGCTACGTGACGGCTTCGGTCTTCGTCCTGGGCATCAGCTCCTGGTATTTGCTGAAGGGACGGAATTTCGAATTCGCCAAGAGATCCTTCCGGATCGCGGCGGCCTTCGGTCTGGCGACCACCGTGGGCGTGATCATCCTGGGTGACGAGTCCGGATATCTCGACGATCTGGGACAAAAAACCAAGATCGCGGCGATCGAGGCCATGTGGAAGAGCGAGCCGGCCCCGGCCTCCTTCAACATCGTCGCCATTCCCGACCAGAAGAACATGAAGAACGATTTTTCCATCAAGATCCCCTATGTCCTGGGGCTGATCGCCACCCGCTCCTTCGACACCCCCATCCCGGGGCTCAGGGAGATCGAAAAACACAACGAGGCGCGAATCAAAAAAGGGATCCAGGCGGTTCTGGACCTGGACCGATACCGGGCCAACCGCGCCGACAAGGAGGCCCTGGCGGCCTTCGAAAAAAACGAGTCGGATCTGGGATTCGGGCTGTTGATGAAAAAATATGTCCCGGACATCTCCAGGGCGACCCCGGCCGACATTCACCGGGCCTCCGTGGAAAGCCTGCCGCGGGTGACCCCTCTTTTCTGGACCTTCCGCTTCATGGTGGCGCTGGGATTTTCCTTTCTGGCCCTCTTCGCCCTGGCCTTCTATTACTCGAGCAAAAACGGATGCGAAAAGAAGCGGTGGCTTCTCCGGTGGGCGCTCTACTTCATCCCCATGCCCTATCTCGCGAGCGAGCTGGGATGGTTCGTCGCCGAGTACGGCCGTCAGCCATGGTCGATTTACGGGATCCTGCCCACCTCGGACTCCGTTTCGACCCTGTCCTCCCGAAGCCTGATCTTCTCCCTGACCGGATTCACCCTCTTCTATACCGGCCTTCTGGTCGTCGAACTCTATCTCATGTTCAAGTACGCGAGACTGGGTCCCGCGAGCCTTTTTACCGGCCGCTATGAAGGGGAAGAAGTGCCGCATTCGGCCCAGCTTCCGCACCAATCCTAGAGGAAGGAGTCGCTCATGTTCGATTACGCCACCCTCAAGTTTCTCTGGTGGGTCCTGGTGGTCGTTCTTCTTATCGGGTTTGCCGTCATGGACGGCTTCGACATGGGGGTCGGAGCCCTTCTTCCCTTCCTTGGAAAAAACGACACCGAACGCCGGGTGATTTTAAACAGCATCGGGGCCCACTGGGAGGGAAACCAGGTCTGGTTCATCACGGCGGGCGGGGCGGTCTTCGCCGCCTGGCCGATGGTCTACGCCACGGCGTTCTCCGGGTTCTACGTCGCGATGCTCCTGGTCCTCTGGTCGCTCTTTTTCCGGCCGGTCGGATTCGATTACCGGAGCAAGCTGGAAAATCCGTCCTGGAGAAGGTTCTGGGACTGGGGACTTTTTGCGGGAGGAGCCGTCCCGCCGCTGGTGTTCGGGGTGGCCTTCGGCAACCTTTTCGAAGGGACAAAATTCCGGTTCGCTCCGGATCTCCATTCCTCCTTTTCCTTCACCGTCCTGGATCTCTTCACCCCTTTTACCCTGGCCGCCGGCGCGATCAGCCTCCTGATGATCCTCTTTCACGGGGCGACCTATCTGAATCTCCGGACGGAAGGTCCCATCCAGAGCCGCGCCAGAACGGCCGCCACCGTGACGGGAGGACTTCTGGCCATCGTCTTTCCTGTCGTCGGTTTTGCCCTTGTCCGGGGCGTTTTAGGCTACCGGATCGTCTCGGGGGATGATCCGGGCGCTCTCCCCAACCCCCTCGCGAAAACCGTGGTCCGGACGGCGGGCGGATGGATCCAGAACTTCACGGCCCATCCCGCTCTCTGGGCCGTCCCCTCCCTCGTCTTCGGGGGAATTCTTCTGGCCATTTTCGCCATGCGAATGGGGGCGCCCCTCGTGGCCTTCATCGGATCGGCCCTGACGAACGGGGCGGTGATCCTGACGGCCGCCGTCTCTCTCTTTCCTTTCATTCTCACGTCGAGCATGGACCCCGCCAGCAGCCTGACGGTCTGGGACGCCACATCAAGTCGCCTGACCCTTCTGGTCATGTTCTGGGCGGCGGTCCTTCTCACCCCGGTGGTCCTGACCTACACCGGGTGGTGCTACCGCGTCATGCGCGGAAAGGTCACCGAACAGCAGGTCCGCGAACAGGATCATACCCTCTACTAGCGTCACAACGACAGGAGCGAGGACGATGTGGTATTTCACATGGTTTATCGGAGTCACGATGGCCGTTCTTTTGGCCGTGATGCATGCCCTCTGGTTCGAGGTCCAGGTGGACGAGGCCATCATCCGGAAGGAAAAACCTCCGGGAATACGCCCCTGCCGGTGACCGGCAACCCTTCCGGAAGCGTCCGCACAAGGGAATTATTTTCGGATATCATACCAACGTAAAAAGGAGTCCGTCATGAAAGAAGTCGTCGTTCTCGGGGCAGGAACAGGCGGCATGCCCGCCGCCTATGAACTTCAGTCGGAACTGGGGGACAAGGTCCATGTGACCGTCGTCAATCAGGCGGACTATTTCCAGTTCGTCCCCTCGAACCCCTGGGTCGCGGTCGGATGGCGGACGCGCAAGGAAACAACCTTTCCGATCCGTCCCTATCTCGAGAAAAAAGGAATCGACTTCATTGCCAAGAGGGTCGATGCCATCGATCCCAGGACCAATACCCTGACCTTCATGGACAAGTCGACCCACACCTATGACTATCTGGTCATCACCACCGGTCCACGGCTGGCGTTCGACCTGATCGAGGGGGCCGGACCCGTGAACGGCTTCACCCAGTCGGTCTGCACCGTCGACCATGCGGAGACCGCCCTCGAAAGACTGGAAGCATTCATGAAAAATCCCGGCCCTGTCATCGTGGGAGCCTTCCAGGGCGCCAGCTGTTTCGGCCCGGCCTACGAGTACGCCTTCATCCTCGACCGCCATCTCAGAAACCATCGTCTCCGGAGCAAGGTTCCCATCACCTATGTGACGTCCGAGCCCTATGTCGGGCACCTGGGACTGGGCGGGGTGGGCGATTCGAAGGGGATGCTCGAATCGGAATTCCGGAGCCAGGACATCAAGTGGATCACCAACGCCAAGGTCACGAAGGTGACGGAAAACACGATGTTCGTCGAGGAGCTCGACGACAACGGGAACAAGCTCCGGGACCACGAGCTTCCCTTCAAATACTCGATGATGATTCCCCCGTTCCGTGGAAGCGAGGCGGTGGCCAAGGTGGAAGGGCTCGTGAATCCGGGAGGATTCGTCGTCATCGACGAATTCCAGAGGAATCCGACCTACAAAAATATCTATTCGGCCGGTGTCTGCGTCGCCATTCCCCCCGTCGAGAAGACCCCTGTGCCTACCGGGACCCCGAAAACCGGCTACATGATCGAATCGATGGTCTCGGCGATCGTCCACAACATCAAGGCGGAACTGGCCGGAAAGAATCCGGACACGAAGGGGACATGGAATGCCATTTGCCTGGCCGACATGGGAAACACCGGGGCCGCGTTCGTCGCTCTCCCCCAGATTCCCCCCCGGAATGTCGCCTGGTTCAAGAAGGGCAAATGGGTCCACCTGGCGAAAATCGCCTTCGAGAAATACTTCATCCGGAAGATGAAAACCGGAAGTTCCGAACCTGTCTATGAAAAATACATGCTCAAGGCGCTGGGGATCGAACGCCTCCAGGAAAAGTAGCCCCGTCTTATTTCCACAGGATCCGATGTGGAGGAGACATCCTCTTCCGCATCGGATCCTCTCATCAAATGACGCCTCATTGCGCGTTTCACAGGAATTCAGCAAGGATACTCCGGGAGAAAAAAAGAGCCGCGAAATTCCCGAACAAGATCGTCTTCAGATCGTACAGAGACTTTCAGCCCTGTCGGGAGCGTGCGTCATGTTTTTCTCCGGAGGCTAAAAGGTGCTTCGGGTCTCTCCGCCAGGTGACACTTTCCGGGAAAGCGTTTCCCCGCCGATCCGCTACCCTTCCTCGAGTTCTCCCGCGTGTTTGCCGAAGCTGAGGCGGGAGGGATTCCAGACGGGCAGTTCGACACCCTGCGGTCGCTGGTCCCGGGCGTCGAGCGGGAAGGTGTAGGTGCATTCGAATCCCACGTCGGCTAGGTCTTCACGGTTGATCGGAAAGGCCACGCAGGGGGTCGGACGGCCGATATGGTAGATCCGGCAGAGAGCGTGGCTGCCGTAAACTTTCAGAAAGGGACAGGAAAAGGCGATCCGGCAGCAGTTACCGCACTGGTTGCAGCTGCCCTCCCGTTGTTCGACCGCCCGTTTCACATAGTCGGGACGAAAAAGACAAAGCCATGCCCGGCGGACTTTTCCCTGGACTCCGCCGAAAAACTGCAGGAAAGAATTCGTCCATCTTCGCATTATTCGATATCCTCCACTGGATTCGCGAGATTCCGGGGGAAAAAGAGTTGACCTGTCCAATGTAGAGCATCGAATTCCGGCGATCAACCCCCGGATTTCTGTCACAAGTTGTCAATTCTTTTCGTTGAGGGCGGAATTTCGGAATTTTTTCACAAAGGAGGAAAGCGCAGAAAGGTCAGCGTTTCCTCCGCCGTTCCGATGGAATCGACCGAAGGGACGGCCTCCCCGTCCGCCTGGAATGGGACCCCGCCTCCGTTCGGGGAATCCAGGAAGCGCGCGGCCCGGATTGTCAGGGAGAAGGGACGGAATACCTTGGGGATCCCCGGAAGGAAGCCCGCGAAGGCCGCCACGATCCCCAGCCGCCCCCCCGAGACGAGCGTGGCCTGGAGGAGGGGAGTGTCGGGCGGCTCCTGCAGGATCGCCCGGAAGGGACCGAGATAGGGAGGAAGGCGGCTGATGAGGCACCATCGGACGCCTTCCCGCCGGACCTCCGCTCCGCCCGGGAGCGTGAGGGTCACGGAGAAGAGGGGAAGATCCCTTGAAAACAGTGCGGAAAGCCCCGCCAGGTAGTAGGCGAGGGAGCCCAGGAGCGGTTTGCCAAAGATGCGGCGGACCGCCAGGCCGTCCCAACCGGCTCCCGCCATGAGGAGGAATCGCCGGGTGCCCAGCGTACCCGGTCGGACCGGAATCGTTTCGGCTTCGGGGAGGCGGCTCCACAGGAGTTCGGGCGAGAAGCGGAAGGGGGAGAGGCCGAGGTGGCGGGCGAGGACATTGCCGGTCCCGCCCGGAAGGACGAGGATCGGAAGGGAGGAAGGGGGGGAGAGCCCCGCGATCCGGTGGACCGTGCCGTCTCCCCCGTAGACCGCCAGGAGGTCGCGGTCCTTCGGGATGTCGAGCCGGTTCTCCGGAAGGGACTGGAGGACCATTCCCTCCGGAAAGCGCCTCGCAAACGACTGAAGGAGAGGTGCGAGGGCCCGTCTCCGGCCCGGAGGCCCGGCGTGGGGATTGGCGACCAGAATCGGCCGCGAAAAGATCATGAGGCCGGCGCCGTCTCCTTTTTGTAGGAGGCGGGAATCGTGAAGGTGTCGGGGGGGACGGGCCGGACGGAAAGCTCCGTGACCGTTTCCCGCTCCACCTGTCGGGCGGGAATCTTCGAGGAATCGTAAAGATGAAGCGCGGAGAGGATCTTCACGAGAAAGCCCTTCGAATAGTCGGTCGTCCGGACGGTTTCGAGGGAGAGAGGCGTGAAGGGGGGCGGGGCCCCGGTTTTGTCCGGCGCCGCCTTTTTCGCGAGGGCGGCGAGTCCTTCCTGGAATGTCCGGTAGAGATCGCTTCCGGGAAAGACCGTCGCCAGGCACTGGACGATTTTCTGGTCTCCGTTGATCATGCCGACCACCCGGCCCTTGAAGCGGTGAAGGGTCGTCGTGTCGGTGCAGGTGACTCCGGCGACGGTCCGGGGGACCGTCCCCCGGACCACCCTGTCCTTGGGGTTGTTTCCGGCGGACTGCCCCAGGAGCTGGGAGAAGTCGACGAATCCCATGATCTTGTCCAGGGAGTCGGCGTGGTAGGTCTTCTTTTCGTTGTCGAGAGAGGCGACGGTCCGGGCCGAAAGGTTCCAGAGATAGCTCCGGTCGGCATCCTTTGCGGGAGCGTCGATGCGCATGGCGTCATCGGTGATGGTGTAGGTGACCGTCCGGAGGCGGGGGGACTTCCCGTTCTGGTCTGAGACCGAGACGGTAAAGACCAGTGCCGGCTCCGGAGCGGATTCCGGAGAGAGTGCGGGAGCGGCCTCTCCCATGCCGGGGACCAGAACCGTCAGAATGCCGCCGAGCGTCGCAAGGGTCAGGGAGGTCAGGGAACAGAAGAAGCGGTATCGGGGAAACGCTTTCACGAAGGTTCCTTTCGGGAAGATGAAAGATCGTTGAGTGAAAAAAATGTGTGATCGATTATCATACAAGGATTTATTCATGGTGTGAATCCCAGGCGAATCCTGTCACGAATAAGACGATGAGGGAGGAGAACTTTCCGGATCGGAAGGCGCTCCGGGGCGATCCGGAATAGGCCGGAAAGGAGCGGGAATTCGGGGACTTCGGATTTTTGTCGTTCGACGGGGGCGGAACAGGTCCCGGCGCCTGGCGGAATCCATGGAAGATCAGGGCCTCCGGCTCCGCCTCATGGAGCTGATTGCGGGAGAGAATAAGGTCAAAGGTGTGAAACACTTCTCCCGGAGGATTGCGACAGAAAAAAGGTTCCGGATATTTTCCGATGCCGGTCATTGAAAGAAGGGAAAACGACAAGGTCTCCCTCGATGAACTCGCGGCGGAGCGGACCCCTTTTTGGAAGCGCCACGAATCCTTCGCCGGTTCCTTATTTTGATCTGACGGTCGTCGTCGGTCCCTTCCCCGTTCCGTCCCTTTATCCCGATCCGTTCGGAAGCGTTCTCCAGGCCTGCGTGGATCTCAGGTGTGAGAATTTGAGACAGGGCCCTCCAATCCGGGGGACCACCGGCGGAGCGGCCGGTAAACGGGCCCCCCGGCATTTGTCACGGATTCGAAGAGAACGAGGTCTGAGAATCGGGCATCCGGAGCTTCCGGAAGGGGCCTGATCTCCTTCCGGACCGGATAAAACCGACGGAAAAGGGTCATGTGGGGCCAGAACCTTCGCCCTTTTCCGTCTTCCTCCATGAGTTCCGCAATCTCTCTCCACGGGGGACGGTCGGGAGGATCGGTGCCGAAGGAGAGAATGCCCAGGCCAGGCAGTGTCCGGGAGTCGAAGAAGATCCGGGATGAGGGCAGGGAAACTTCCTGCTGGCCCATCTTTCGGAAAAATCGGTCTCCCTCCCCCTCGATCCACGTCCGCTCCTTCAGGCCGGCCTGCCCTTCAAAGAGGAGTGTCATGTGCAGCCTCTCCGGCGGGACCGGACGGCACCCCGGCGCCTCCCGGCGAAACCCTTCCTGCCAGGCTCCGATCGTCTCCCGGAAGGAAGGGGAGGGGATCAGCGCCAGAAAGAGCCTCATGGCGTCCGGGTGAAGAGCCCTTCCCCGGCGCTCTCCCAAAGGGTGTCGGCAAGGATCCTTGCCATGAGTCCGACCTCCTCCAGAGAGGAGGAGAGGGCCGGGATGAGGTAGAGGGTCGCCCCCAGGGGTCGGATCAGGAGTCCCTTCGCCCGGGCCTTTTCCCGGATTTTCGAGAGGGTTCCGGGATCGGTCAGGGGGGGCCCGTCAACATGCCTGAGGTCGAGGGCGGCAACGAGACCGATGGCCCGGATGT
The DNA here is from genome assembly GCA_027415455.1 of Nitrospirota bacterium. Next base: position 20,524 of record DAIBSV010000002.1, read on the forward strand.
TCTCGACAAAGGGGGCCTCTTCCAGGGAGCGCCAGCATGCGAGGATCCGCTCCCTTTTTTCAGGAATGGCCGCGAGAAGGGATTCGGATTCGAGGGCGTCGAGGGTGGCCAGGGCGACCCGGCAGGCCAGGGGGTTGGCGGTGTAGCTGTGGCCGTGGTAAAACGTACCGGGGTCTTCCCGGACCGCTTCATAGACGCTTTCCCGGACGAGGGTAGCCGCCAGGGGGAGATATCCGCCCGTTATCGCCTTGCCCACCGCCATGAAGTCGGGGGAGACCCCCTCCTGTTCGCAGGCGAAGAGGGTTCCCGTTCGGCCGAATCCCGTGGCCACCTCGTCGGCGATCAGGGGAATGTCGCGATTGCGGCAGGCCTCTGCCAGACGGGCGAGATACCCGGAGGGCCAGACGATCATGCCGCCGGCCGCCTGGAGGAGAGGCTCGATCAGGACCGCGACCAGATCCTCCCGATGGGCCTCGAGAAGGCGCTCGGCCATGCCGGCGCATTCGAGACGGCAGGCGTTCCGGGAAAGTCCCGCGGGGCAGTGGGCGCAATCGGGGGCCGGGGCCGTGACGGAGGGGCGGACGAGAGGCCCGAAGACCTGGTGAAACCGTTCGATCCCGCCGGCGCCCACCGTTCCCAGCGTGTCTCCGTGGTATCCCCGGTCGAGGGAGAAAAAGGTCGCCGGGATCTTCTTTCCCTCTCGGACACTACGGTGTCTCTGATAGAGAAAGGCGAGTTTCATCGCGATCTCCACGGCCGTCGACCCGTTGTCGGAGTAGAAAACGCGGGTGAGACCCGCCGGGGCGAGGTCGATGAGCCTCTCCGCCAGAGCGATGGCCCCTTCGTGGGTCGCTCCGAGAAAGGTTGCGTGGGCGATCTGTCCGGCCTGGAAGAGAAGGGCCCGGTCCAGGGCCGGATGGCGATGGCCCAGGAGATTGACCCAGAGAGAAGCCGTTCCGTCGAGATAGGTCCGGCCGTCGACGTCGGTCAGGCGCACCCCCTCACCCGAGGCGATGACGGGAGAATCCTCCCGTTCCCAGAGGGCGAGGTTGGCGAAGGGATGCCAGAGGACACGGCGGTCCCGCCGGAGTAGATCCTCATGGCCGTTATCGGAGGGAGGCAGGAACATCGTGGTCGAACCCTTTCTGAAGAAGATTCCCCCTCCGGGGGAGCGGGGAGGGATGGCGTGAGGCGTCCGGTCCTCGTCCTGTCGGGGGGGGCCGCCCGCGGGGCGGCCCATCTCGGTTTCCTGGCGGCCGCCGAGAAGGCGGGGATCCGGCCGAAGGCTGTCGTGGGAACGAGCGCCGGAGCCCTCATGGGGGCCCTTTACCTGTCGTCGGATTGTACCACAGCCACGCCCTGGGAGCGCGTGCGGAAGACCGGATACGGACAGATGCTCCGCTTCGCCTTCTCCCGTAGAGGGATCTTTTCGAGCATCCGCCTGGCGGATCTGATCGGCGAGGCTCTGGAAAAAAAGACCTTCGAGGAGCTTCCCGTGCCCCTTCATGCCGTCGTCACCAACTGGACGACGCGGGCGCTCGAAATTCTTTCCTCGGGGGATCTGGCCAGCGCCGTGGCGGCGAGCTGCGCCCTTCCGCCCCTCTTCACACCGGTCCGGCGGGAAGGATCCGATTATCTCGACGGAGGCGTCCTCTCGATCCTGCCGGCGATGGCGGCCCGGCGCCTCTTCCCGGAGGACTATCTGATCGCGGTGGATGTGAATGTCCGTTCTCCCCGTCCTGCCGGCGATAGGGGGATGAGGGGAAAAAACCGGGGGGAAAACTGGCTCTCGATGGCGATCGGTCCCCTGTGGCTTTCGATCGCGCGGGCCTCGCTCCTGGAGAGGTCTTTCGCGGACGAGACAGTTGCCCTTCCGGCGGGGGACTATCCCCTTTTTTCGCTTGCCTCCATAGAAAAAATCTATGAGCTGGGGTATCATGAAGGAATGGCCTTCTGGAGCCGAGAAGACATGAGGGATCGTCTGTCCGGGAGGTGACCGGAGACATCTCCTGTCGGGATCAGGGATCGGCCGTGAACGGTAGAGTGTGAGGAGAGACGTTGAGTCGCGATTTGTTGAGGAAACTTTCGGATGAACGGCTTTTTTTGGCCGTTTTTTTTGTTTTCGTCTTCGATCTTCCCTTTTCGGAGGCCCTCAAGGAGATCGCCCTCGTCCTTTCCTTTCTCCTGATTATTCTCCGGCTGGCCGAGGATGCCTTTTCCGGGGCCGGGCGGATCGTCGTTCTCGGATTTCCCGTGCTCCTTTTCTCCGTTTCGTCCCTTATGTCGGCGCTCCACTCCGTCAACCGCTTCCAGGCCCTTCGCGGATTCTGGGGGGACCTGGAAACACTGATGGCCTGGGTGGTCTTCTCCGGGGCCTTCCTTCTCTTTTTCGATCGCGCCCGAACACTTCGGATCCTGTTTGTCGCCCTGGCCGGGGGAATTCTGGCGGGGGGGCTCGTGGGGATCTACAAGATGCTCGTTCTGGCCGACCCGAACATGGAGATGATGAATCTGGGAGACAAGAATTCGAGCGCCCAGTTCCTTTCGATGGCCTTTCTTCTCTTTCTTGGATCCGGGGTCCTGGGCCGGGACGGAGGCCTGCCCTGGAAGGCCGTCCTCCCCCTTCTCGTCATGACCGGCGGATTTCTGGTCCTGTGCCACAGCCGCTCCTTCCTGATTTCGGTGCCACTGGCCTCGATCGTCCTTCTGGCCGTCGCCCGGAAATGGAAGGCCTTGGCCGGAGTCGGAGCCGCGATGGCGCTCGCCGGGACCCTCCTCGCGCTCTCCCCCCATCTCCGCTGGGAGATGACCACCGTGATCCGCCCCACGCAGGACGGCTCTTTCACCAGCCGGTACGCCACCTGGCAGGGGGCGATGCGGATCTATCGCGACCATCCCTTTCTGGGAGTGGGGCCCGACACCTTCCAGATGGCCAACATCCACCGGCTCTACCACCTTCCGGACTACGCCTCCCACGGCCACAACATTTTTTTCAACATTCTGGGGGAATACGGCCTTCTGGGCGTGATATCCTTTTCCCTGATCCTCGTCCTCTGGGTCGCCAGGGTGCTTCGCGAGAAGGATCCCTCCGCCACCGCCCGTTTTATGAAAGGCATGACGGTCGCCTTCCTCCTGAACCTTTTTCTGGCCGGACTGGCCCACCCCATGTGGGGAGGATCTCCCTCGCTCATCTTCATGGCGATCATGGCCCTGGTCCTGGTCATGGAGGATGACCTCATCAAAAGCCACGGCGGGGCGAGACGACTCGAACACTCCGTTCCCGTCTTCGGTCAGCGCCATCTTCACTGAATGAGGGAGGAGGATTCGCCGGTATGAACCGTTCGACCATGACCCAGATGCTCTTCCTGGTGGTGACCGCCACCGCCGGGATCTATGTCTTTTCCGGGATCCGGGGCGAGCCCTGGCCGGTCGGTCTGGGGATCGGCATGGCGATCGGAGGATCGGCCCTTCTGATCCAGTACCTCTTTCGGAAGGTTCAGCTCCGGATCGTTCTGGGGGGGCTGATCGGCCTTTACGGGGGACTGATCGCGGCGGGTCTCCTGACATACTCCACCGGCTCCCTCTTTCACATGACCCTCGAGCAGACCGCTCCTCTCGACGTCTTCATCGGGCTCATCATGGGATATTTCGGTCTGATCGTCGGAATCCGCGCCGGGCGCGAGTTCCACTATGCGGGATCCTTCCTCTCCTTCTGGCTCGAGGGGTACCGGGCGGTTCCACCGAAGCTTCTCGACACGAGCGTGATCATCGACGGACGGATCGCGGACATTTCCGCGACAGGGTTCGCCGAAGGGGTCTTCATCATCCCCCAGTTCGTCATCCACGAGCTCCAGTACATCGCCGACTCTCCCGACAGTCTCAAGCGGGGCAGGGGCCGCCGGGGGCTCGACGTGCTCCAGCGCATGCGGACGATGCCGGGTCTCAAGGTCCAGATCATCGACGACGACTTCCCCCACATCCGGGAGGTGGACGCCAAACTCGTCGCCCTGGGTCGGCGCATGAAGGCCGTCATCGTCACCAACGACCTGAACCTCAACAAGGTGGCGGAACTTCAGGGGGTCCGGGTCCTGAACATCAACGACCTGGCCAATGCCGTGAAGCCGGTGGTCCTGCCGGGCGAGGTCATGCGCGTCTATCTGATCAAGGAGGGGAAGGAGGCCGGCCAGGCCGTGGCCTACCTCGAGGACGGGACGATGATCGTGGTCGACAACAGCCGCCGCTTCATCGGAAAGAACATCGAGGTGATCGTGACAAGCGTCCTCCAGACTTCCGCGGGGCGGATGATATTCGGGAAGATGAAGGAGGCCGAAGTGGCTGAGCCTGCCCGCGGGGAACGGGCGGAATGAGCGTCGGCGTTGTCCTCGCCGCCGGAGGCCGCGGCCTCCGGATGGGGGCGCACCTCCCCAAGCAGTTCCTCGAGATCGACGGGCGACCGATCTATATTCAGGCCCTTCGTCCTTTCCTTGACCACCCGGAGGTCAGGGCGATCCGGATCGGAATGCCGGAGGATTATGTCCCGCTGGTCATGCGGACGATGACGGATCTCTATCCCGGAGAGGTTTTTTCCGGCCGCCTTTCGGTATTTCCGGGGGGCCGCCGCCGCCAGGACACGGTGGCGAAGGGGGTCCGGCTTCTGGCAGGACTCCCGGAAATCTCCGGGGCTCTCGTCCACGATGCCGCCCGGCCCTTCCTCTCCACCGATATCCTCGACCGCACCATCCGCTCCCTTGAAAAGGGGCAGGCGGTAGGGGTCGGCGTTCCGGTTTCGGATACGCTGTGGCGGGTTTCGGGAGGGGAAAAGGAGGTCGAGGTCCGGGAGATCGTTCCCAGGGAGGCCATCGTGGCGGCCCAAACACCCCAGGGGGCTCCGATGGCTCTCTTCATCGCGGCTCTTGACCGGGCAGAGCGGGAGGACCGAGAATTTACCGACGAGGCGAGTCTCTTCCTCTGGGCCGGCATCCCCTTCGTCCTTGTCGAAGGTTCGAACCGGAACAGGAAGATCACCCGCCCCGAGGATCTCTCTCATTGAAACGACCTATCGGGAAGGACGGGAAATGACCATACGCGTAGGACAGGGGGTGGATGTCCATCCCTTCAAGGAAGGGCGTGATCTCGTGCTGGGAGGGGTCAGGATTCCCCACGACCGGGGACTCGACGGACATTCCGACGCCGACGCGGTCATCCACGCGCTGTGCGACGCCCTCCTGGGAACCCTGGCCCTGGGAGACATCGGCCGCCATTTTCCTCCGTCGGATCCGCGCTACCGGGGGAAGGACAGCCGCTTTTTCCTCCGGGAGGTGACCTCCCTGGTCCGCGCGAAGGGGTACCGGCCCCACCAGGTCGACGTGACCATTCTTGCCGAACGTCCCAAAATCGCTCCCCATGTCCAGGCCATGGTGGCCGAGCTCTCATCGTGCATGGGCCTTGCGGCCTCCGACATCTCGATCAAGGCCACCACGACGGAGCGGATGGGCTTCACCGGGCGTGAGGAGGGGATCGCCGTCTGGGCCGTCGCCACCGTCCGGGAAACGGAGGGGGCATGAGCCTGGTGGAGGCGCGCCGCGATGACCGCGAGGCGGTGGTCCGGGGGAAGAATCCGTCTCTCCGGGAAATCATCTCCCGGGACTTTCGGGTGATTTTCGAGCGGGACCCTGCCGCACGGTCCGCATTGGCCGTCTTTCTGACCTATCCCGGATTCCATGCGGTGCTCCTTTATCGGATCGCCCACCGTCTCTACAACGCCCACCTGACCCTTCTCGCCCGGATCGTCTCCCTCCTGGCCCGCTTTTTGACCGGAGTGGAGATCCACCCGGCCGCCCGGATCGGACCGGGGTTCTTCATCGACCACGGCATGGGGGTCGTCATCGGGGAGACGACGGTCATCGGAAGCGACGTCACGCTCTACCAGGGAGTGAGCCTGGGGGGAACAGGCAAGGAAAGGGGCCAGAAGCGCCATCCGACCCTGGGAGACCATGTCCTCGTGGGGGCGGGGGCGAAGGTCCTGGGAAACGTGACCATCGGGGAGGGGGTTCGGGTGGGCTCGAACGCCGTCGTCCTGCGCTCCATTCCGCCCCATTCCACGGTCGTCGGCATTCCCGGGCGGGTGGTCCGGACGAAGGAGCCGGGATACCCCGAGTGGACGCTGAACCACCAGGACATGCCCGACCCGACCCAGGAACGGATCGAGATGCTCGAGCGGACCGTCGCCGATCTCGCCCGTGAGGTGGAGCGCCTGAAGGGTGCCTCTCCCGGAGACCTCCCTCCGGCATGACCACACTGGCATCCCTGGATCTATCCCTCTACCACCGCATTCTCTACGCCCCCCATCCGGCATGGCTGACCCGCGCCATGATCTTCGTGACGCGTCCGGAAAACTTCTTCCTGGCCATCGGGGTCGCGGCCTTCTTTCTCGTTCTGTGGGGAGGGGGACGCGGGCGGTTCCTCGTCCTGTCGGCTGCGATCGGAGTCGCGATTTCTGACCCCTTCGCGAGCCAGGTGATCAAGGGGATCTTCCGACGGCCCCGTCCCTGCCACGGCGAGCTACCCGCGCATCTTCCCATCGGGTGCTCGGATTCCTGGTCCTTTCCCTCGAGCCACGCCACGAACATCTTCTGCGAGGCGACGATCGTCTCCCTCCTCTATCCCAGGGCCGCTCCTGTCGCATACCTCTTTGCCTCCCTCGTGGGGTATTCCCGGATCTATCTGGGGGTCCACTATCCCTTCGACGTTCTGGGAGGAGCCGCCATCGGCCTTCTGGTCGGGGCGGGGGTGGTGGCCCTCCTGGGACGGATTCCGGGGGTGGGGCGCTGGCGGACGGAGGACTCCCGGTCTTGAACGAGGGATGCGGCATTCCCGGGGGAGGACGATCCTTTCTGGTTTGGACGGGGGCGATCCTTCTGTTACCGACCCTCTTCCGGCTCTTCGTGATCGGACGCTTCGATCTGGGGAACGACGAAGCCCACTACTACATGTATGCGGTCCATCCCGCGCTCTCCTATTTCGACCATCCCCTGATGGTGGCTCTTCTCATCCGCGCGGGAATGGATCTTTTCGGAACGACGGCCTTCGGGGTCCGCGTCTTCGCCCCGCTCCTCTTTTTCCTCTCCTCGCTCCTTCTGGGGATGATCGCCCTGTACCTCTCTCCGAGACGACGGGTGGTGCTCTGGACCCTGATCCTGGTGAACGCGATTCCTCTTTTCGGGTATCTGGGGTCGATGCTGATTCTGCCGGACGCCGCCCTTTCGGTCTTCTGGCTCCTCTTCCTCCTGGTGGCCCTGGTTCTCTTCGGCCGCTACGAGCGCCTGACCTCCGGGGCCCGCATTCAGGGATGGATTCTTCTGGGAAGTCTCTTCGGCCTTTCCCTTCTTTCCAAGTACAACGGCGTGCTCCTGGCTCCCGCCACCTTTCTCTTCCTCGCCGCGACCCCCAGGCTTCGATCTCTTCTCCGGAGCCCGGCTCCCTATCTGGCGCTCCTTTTGGGCCTGTTCGTGGCCACTCCGCTCTTTCTATGGAATCTGGGCAACGGAGGGGCCTCCTTCCTTTTTCAGGCGACCCACGGGCTGGGAGGCATCCATTTTTCATGGGTCCCTTTTTACCAGATGGTCTTCGGCCAGATCGGCTACGTTTCTCCGATTCTGTTCGTCGTGATTGCGTGGGTGCTCTGGATCGTTGCCCGAAAGGGGATCGAAGGCTCTGCGGCTCCCGTCTCCCGGGATTCCGTCTTCCTCCTGCTGATTTTCTCCCTCACCCCGCTCCTCTTCTTCAACGCGATCGGGCTCTTGCATCCGATCCTTCCCCACTGGCCGGCCATGGGATACCTCGGGGCCCTTCCGCTGGTCGCCCTCTTCATGGCAGGCCGGAGCCGGTCGGGGATTCCGGCCTGGGTCGTCCGGGGAAGCTGGCTGGGACTCTCGATGGCCCTCCTGGTGACCCTCCAGCTCTTCTTCCGGCCGGTCGTCCTTCCCTCCCGATTTCCGCTCTGGGTCGACATCACCAACGACCTGTTCGGCTTCAGGAGGCTCTCCGTATACCTCTCCGTGGAGATGGGCCGGCATCCGGAACGGCTGACGACTCCTTTCTTCTTTGCCTCCGAACACTTCAACACCTCAGACGAACTGGCCTTTTATCTGGGTCGGCCTTACAATACAATATGTCTGTCCCAGGGTGTGACCCAGTTCGACTTCTGGACCGATCCGCACCGCATGATCGGAAAGAACGGCCTTTTTGTCTCGACGGACAAGTACAGGGTGGATCCGGCGACCTATTTTCCAAAGGGGACCTTCGACCGGATTCTCCCCGTGTCTCCCCTTGTCGTTCTCAGAAGGGGGAGGCCGGCGCGGATTTTTTACATTGACTGGCTGATCGGTTTTCGCCGTGTTCCCTTCCGGCCCCAACACTAGGACGTGTGATTGGAAGACATATCCTCTGAACCATCCCCTCACGAGCCCTCTCTTCCGCAGGGGTGGCGCGACTTTTCCCGGGAGGCGGGCCTCGAACCCTTTCCCGTGGCCCTCGACTGCCGGCATTACATCGGGGATCGTCCCTGCCGCTTCGCCCGTCCCTGCGGTGGATGTCCCGAATACTCCCCCCAGGGCTTCCGGATCCTGATCCTCAAGACGGGGGCCCTGGGTGACGTCCTCCGGACCACCATCCTCCTGGGAGGAATCCGGCGGCGCTATCCCCAAAGCCATATTACATGGATCACCGCGGCGGCGGCCGTCCCTCTGGTCCCCTCCAGTCTGGTGGACCGGATCTGGACCCTCTCCCCCCAGACCCTCTTCAGGCTGCATATCGAACGCTTCGACCTGGTCCTCTCCCTCGACAAGGAACCGGAAGTGGCCGCCCTGGCCATGGTCGCCCGATCGAAGGACAAGCGGGGAATGGGACTCGACGAACGGGGAGCGGTCTACCCCATGAACCCAGAGATGGCCACCTATTTCCGTCTGGGACTGGACAATCCCCTCAAGTTTTTCGGGAACACCCGAACCTATCCCGATCTTCTGGCCGAGGCGGTGGGGATTCCCTATGATCCGGCGAAGGACGACTACCACCTCGATGTCCCGGATTCGGACTTCGAAACGGGACGCCGCCTTCTGGCGGGTCTCGGCCTTTCCGCCTCGGATCCGATCGTCGGACTCAACACCGGGGCCGGCGGCGTCTTCGTCAACAAGGACTGGACCATCCTCGGGTATCTCGAGCTGATCCGGGAGCTCGAGCGCTGCCGGATCCCCGTGCTTCTCCTGGGGGGCGACCGGGAGTCGACCCGGAACTCCGAAATCGCCAGGAGGGTGTCGAGCCCCTATGTCCGGCAGATCAACGCCTCCCTCTCCCTTGGGGTTTTTTCGGCCGTCCTCGGCCAGTGCCGGGTCGTGGTCAGCGGAGACACCCTCGGCATGCACATCGCCCTCGCCATGAAACGTCCGGTCGTGGCCCTTTTCGGCTCGACGCAGCCCCACGAGATCGAGCTCTTCGGCCGAGGGGAGAAGATCGTGACCCCGATACCCTGCGCTCCCTGCTACCGGCGCTCCTGCGACATCCATCCCTCCTGCATGGAGCTGATCGACTCCCGTCGGGTGTTCGAGGCGGTCAAACGGTACGCGGGCCCGGCATGTGAATCCGTTCCGGAAGGGGCCCTTCCGCGATGACCCTTCGTTCTCCTGGGACCGGATCCTTCGGCCTGGCGCCCCTTCCGGGGACGGAGGCGGTCTTTTCCGCGCCCTCCGTTCCTCCGGAGACTCCCATGGCCGTCCTCATGACAGTGCCAACCTACAACGAATCCGAAAACATCGAGGGGCTCATCGACCGGATTGTCGCCCTGGGTCCCGAGTACGGGGTTCTTGTCGTGGACGACCGCTCGCCTGACGGGACCTCGGATCTCGTCCGGCGATACCAGACAAGAAAGTCGGCCCATGTCTATCTCCTCGAAAGACGGACCAACCGGGGGCGGGGCCAGGCCGGCATCGACGGATACCGCCAGGCCCTTTTCATGAATGTTCCCGTAATCGGCGAAATGGATGCCGACGGCTCCCACGCCCCGGAGGATCTCCCGCACCTTATGGCCTCCCTGACGGAGGAGTCGGGCGGGGTGATCGGCTCGCGGCTCGTTCCCGGTGGGCGCGAGGAGGGTCGGACCCTGGGCCGGATGCTTCTGACCCGGGCCGCGAACCTTTACATCCGGATGGTCCTGGGTCTTCCCTACCGGGACGCCACCTCCGGCTTCCGGATTTTCCGGCGTGAGCTTCTGGCCCTGGTTCCATGGGACAATCTCCTGAGCCGGGGACCCTCCCTGCTTCAGGAGATGCTCGTGATCGTCCATCGGACGGGAGCGCGGCTTTCGGAAAGTCCCATCACCTTTCGAGACCGGGTTCTGGGGACCTCAACCCTCAACCGGAAGATTCTTCTGGACAGCCTCCGGATCGTCCTTGAATTCCGGAGACGTTACGGACGCGGTCTTCCTCCGCGGAGTGCCCAGTGAACCGTGTCCGCCAGCCGGGCCGGGTCGCCTTCTGGGTCCTCCTGGCCGCATTTCTCTTCCATGGCTGTCTCGCTCTCCGGGCCGGGCTGGTGGCCGACGAGGCCTACTATTGGTCTTGGTCGCTTCATCCCGCCCTTTCCTATTTCGACCACCCGCCCATGATCGCCTGGATCCTCTGGCTCTCGACCCACCTCTTCGGAGTGAACCGGTGGGGAATCCGTTTCCCTTCCCTCCTGATCTCCGTCCTCATCGGATCGTTCCTCTACGGGATGGCAAAAGAGATGTTCCGGGACCGATGGGCCGGGCTCTGGGCGGTTCTCCTGGTTTCGGCGACCCTTCTTTTTTCTGCGGGGGCCTTCCTCATCACCCCCGATTCGATCGTGATCCTCTTCTTTCTCCTCACCCTCCGATCCTTCTACCGGGCGATCGACCGGGGATCGGACCGGGATATGCTGATGGCCGGCCTCTGGTTCGGTCTTGGCCTCCTCTCGAAATACACCATGGTGCTTCTGGGACCCCTTCTGGTTGTTTTTCTTCTCCTGGACCGCCGGGCCCGCTCCTGGTTCGGGCGGGCGTCCCTGTGGGGGGCCGGGGCACTGGCGCTCCTTCTCTTCACACCCGTCATTCTCTGGAACAGCCGTCACCACTGGGCTTCCTTCCGTTTCCAGTGGCACCACGGAATGGAGGCCCACCAGATGGCTCCACTGTCCGGTCTTGCCGACTACCTGGGAGGGCAGCTCGGGGTCATGACCCCGATCGTCTACATTCTTCTTGTGTCTGCCGGAGTCGCGGGGGCGATCCGGCTTCTCCGGAACCCCTCGCGACCGTTTCTTTTCCTCTGGATCACCTCCTATCCGATCCTTCTTTTCTTCGCCTATTCGAGCCTCAAGGCCAAGGTGGAGGCGAACTGGCCGGTGGAAGGGTACCTGGGAGCCTTTCTGCTCACGGGGGCCTTCCTCGTGGAATGGGACAGGATTCCCTGGCTCCGCCGTACCGCCCTGGCCGGAATCGGACTCGGATTCCTGGGGAACCTGCTCACGGGGATCCAGGTCTTCTGGCCCATTCTTCCCATCAATCCCACGGTGGATCCGACCGGCCGGATGGCGGGATTCGGGACGGAAGACCGGGAGATCCGGGCCCTCGCGGCCGCTCTTCCTCCCGGAGAGCGGCCGGTGGCCTGGCTTGTGGACGGATATTCCAACGCCTCCCTGCTGAAATTCCATGAATACGGACGGACTCCCGTCTACGAAATCCATCCGAAGCGCCCCTTCCGGACGACGGTCCTCTCCGAGGCCGAAGCCAGAGCGCTTGTGGGGAAGCCGGTCCTTCTGATCCAGAACGGTCCGGACGGTGGATTCTACCGTGAGCTCGAAAACCGATACGGGACCCCGCGCCTCATCGGAACGCTCCGCATTCCCCGGCGGGGGGCTTCCGATCGGAAGCCCATACTCCAACAGGAGGTCTTTCTGATCCCCTCCTTCAGGGACGCTCTCTCCCGCGAGCCTCCCCCTTATCTGAAGGTCTTCTGACGCACAGGGATTCCCCTGCTCTCCGGAGAATGCGCATTCACGGGGTCTCGGGACGAAACTCTATCAAGACAAGACGGAAAACGGACGACACCATTCAAGGAGATTTCGATGAGTCACGCGAACCATGGCATCAAAAGAGCACTGATCAGCGTTTCCGACAAGACTGATATCGAAGCATTTGCCCGGCGCCTCGCCCATATGGGAGTCGAGATCCTGTCGACGGGAGGGACGGCCAAGGCCCTTCGGGCCGCAGGGGTCCCGGTCAAGGATGTCTCGGCCGAGACGGGCTTTCCGGAGATCCTCGGAGGCAGGGTCAAGACCCTCCACCCCAAAATCCACGGCGGAATTCTGGGGAAACGGGACGAGTCGGAGCACCGGCGCGAAATGGAAACCCACGGGATCACCCCCATCGATCTCGTCTGCATCAATCTCTATCCCTTTGTCCAGACCGTCTCCAGGCCGGGAACCACGCTCGAGGAAGCCTGCGAGCAGATCGATATCGGCGGGCCGGCCATGGTCCGGGCTTCGTCGAAGAACTTCCGGGATGTGATCATTCTCACCGATCCCACGGACTACGATCGGGTCCTCGCCCTTCTCGAGAGCGGCTCTCCGGTGCCCCAGGAGCTTCGGCGGGAGCTCGCCGCCAAGGCCTACCGGATGACCAGCGCCTACGATGCCGCCATCGCCTCCTATCTCGCCCCCTCCGGGGAGGGGGAACTCTTCCCCGCCACATTCTCCCCTTCCTTCACTTTGTCCCAGACTCTCCGCTACGGGGAGAACCCCCACCAGAAGGGGGCCTTCTACCGCTCTTCCGACCCGAAGGACGTCGGAGTCGGATCGGCTGTCAAGCGCCACGGCAAGGAGCTTTCCTACAACAACGTTCTGGATGCCCACTCCGCCCTGGCCCTGGTCCGGGAGTTTTCCGGACCGGCGACGGTCATCGTGAAGCACAACAACCCGTGCGGTGTCTCGACCGGAGCTTCCCTTCTGGAAACCTACCGCCAGGCCCGGGACACCGATCCCGTCTCCTCCTTCGGCGGGGTGGTGGCGCTGAACCGTCCCGTTGACCTCCCCACGGCGGAGGAAATGGCGAAGATCTTCCTCGAGGTCGTCATCGCTCCCGGATTCTCGTCCGAGGCCCTCTCCGTGCTGACGAAAAAGAAGGACATCCGTCTCCTCGAGTCCCCCGAGGCCTTCGGGAAGACACCGGAGGAAGGCCGGGACATCCTTGAGTTTCGCTCCGTTTCGGGAGGACTCCTCGTCCAGACCCCCGACCGGATCGTGATGCCGGGCCGGGACCAGGTGACCTTCGCCACCAAGCGGATTCCGACAGAGGCCGAGTGGGCGGATGCCGTCTTCGCATTCACCGTCGGCAAGCACGTCCGCTCCAACGCCATCATCCTCGTCAAGGATCAGGTGACGGTCGGCATCGGGGCCGGGCAGATGTCCCGGGTGGATTCGGTGAGGCTCTCCGGGATGAAGGCGAACCGGACCACGAATGGAACGGTGCTGGCCTCCGACGCCTTCTTTCCTTTCCGGGACGGGATCGACGAGGCGGCGAAGCTCGGCGTTTCGGGAATCGTCCAGCCCGGAGGCTCGATCCGCGACAAGGAGGTTTTCGAGGCCGCCGACGAGTACGGGATGTTCATGATCCTGACGGGGATCCGCCACTTCAAGCACTGATCCGCCGAAACCGGAGATGAAGGAAAGGGAGGGAAAGATGGGGAAAAATGTCGCCGTCGTCGGTTCAGGGGCCCGGGAACACGCCCTGGTGGCGGCGCTCCTGCGCTCGGGGAAGGGGATCCGGGTCACGGTCTGGCCGGGAAACGACGGCATGGAGGGCATCGTCCGGGGAGAAGCGCTTCCGGAGGATCCGTCCCTGGCCGCCAAGATTCTCTCCGGTTCGGAGGCGGACCTCGTCGTGATCGGTCCGGAAAAGCCCCTGATTGAAGGGCTGTCGGATGCCCTCCGTGCGCGGGGGATCCCTGTCGTGGGCCCCGGTTCTGGGGCGGCCCGGATCGAGGGGTCGAAGATCTTCGCGAAGGAGCTCATGGGGCGGGTGGGAGTCCCGACGGCCGAATGGGCGCGGGTTTCCGGACGGTCCGAAGCGGAGGTGCTCCGGAAACGCTGGGGGCTTCCCCTCGTCTTCAAGGCCGACGGTCTGGCCCAGGGAAAGGGCGTCGCCGTCGTGAAGTCGGAGGAGGAATGGGCGGAGGCCCTGAGCCGCTACTTCGATCGGCGGGAGGTCCCGGGGGGGGAGGTCGTTCTCCTGGAACGGGGCCTCTCGGGACCGGAGGTCTCGTTCATCGTGGCCACCGACGGCCGGCGATTCGTTCCATTCCCGACCGCCCGGGACTTCAAGCGGATCCGGGACGGGGACCAGGGGCCGAACACCGGGGGAATGGGCGCCCTGTCGCCAGTTCCCGGGTGGACAGGAAAGGACCAGGAGCGCGCCTGCGAGATCATCGAACGCTGTCTCTGGGGGCTTGCGAAGGGGGGAACCCCTTTCTCCGGATTCCTGTACGCCGGCCTCATGATGACCGCCGACGGCCCATCCGTCCTCGAGTTCAACGCCCGCATGGGAGATCCGGAGGCACAGCTTCTCTTCGAAACTCTCGGGGACCGGGCTCTTCCCCTCATGGAGGAGGTGGCGGCCGGATCCCTGGGCAATGGCTGGGAAATCCCCGGCACTCCGCGCGTCGGGGTCGTTCTGGCCGCGGAGGGGTATCCGGAAAAGCCTGTTCCGGGGGATCCGGTGGAGGGGCTTCCGCCTTCCGGGGAGATTCTCTCCGAGGGAACATTCTATCTGGCCGGGGTTCGGCGTGAGGGCGGGATTCTTCGCGCCTCCGGCGGCCGGGTCCTGACCGCCGTCGGCCGGGGGGAGACCCTGGCCGCGGCCCGGGAGGCCGCCTACCGCCTGATGGGAGGCATTCGCCTTCGGGGCGGACAGTTTCGATCCGACATCGCCCTTCGGGAAGCGGACAAGGGGTAGGGCAGGGAGGTGGTTCCTGCGCCCGTTTTTTCCCTGTCCCGCCGTTCTGACTGGCGCGCGATCAAAAACTGGTTTCTGTCGGGGAGGGTGGCGGGGTTTCCTGCCGAGTTCGCCTACGCCCTGGCCGAGATCCCGACCCGTCGGCCCCCGGAGGAGTCGGGTCGGCTTCATCGCCTCAAGGGGCGACCCGACACGAAACCGGTGCTCTATCTTGCGGGAAGCCGCGCCATCGTCTCCCGGTTCGCAATCCTCCCCTCCGACCCTTCCCGTCTCCGGTTTCTCGACCGCGGTCCACGCTTTCTGACCTTTCTTCTTCCTGCCAGGCGCTGCGCCGCATCCCTGGGAATGTCCCGCTCCGGAAAGGTGGCCTTCCGGATCCCCGAAGACCCTCTCCTCCGGGAGTTTCTCGTCTATCTGGGAGAGCCGCTTTCCGGGACCAGCCTGAACCGGTCTGGAGAACCGCCTCTCCGGAGCCTTGAGGAAATTCGCATGGTTTTCCCGGATCTTGCGGTCGTGGACGGAGGGTTCCGGCCCGGCGCACCCGTCTCGCCCATTCTCGATCTGACCCTCTTCGACCGCCCCGTTCCCCGCCGCTCCTGGCGCTCCCTGCCGATTCGCTGAGCAAATAGGTTTTCTCCGCGGATCCCGACTTCCCCTTCCTGTATCCTCTGGTATAGTCAATCAAGGTCTGGGAAGGGGAGGGGAGGGAGAGCCATGTCGGAAAAATCCGGAAAAAGCCGTCGTCGTCGGGAGATCCTCCCCGAGAGACCATCGGGAAGGAGACCGTCCATTCCTCCCGGCCATCCGATGAAACCGCGGATTTCCCGCAGGGAGAAGGAGCGGGAGCGAAGAAGATTGGAAGAGGAGTCCTCCGAGGATGGGCAAAACAGTCCGGAATGACATCGGGACTTCCTCAGGGGAGGGGACCTTCCCCGGTCCTGGCGCGGGGAGGATCTGGGCGGATCGCTTCGTGGGCCAGATCGAAAAGACCCTCCGGAGTCCCTCCCGCAGAAATGTCCACAGCCTTCGGCGCCTTTGCCGGTTCGGTATGGCGCTCCTCCTGGCTCCCCGGCTCGCACGCGACCCATTCCGACCGGAGATGGAAAAACTTCTCTCCGGGACTCTCAGGATTTCCCGAACCCTGCGGAACTCCGATGTCCTCCGACGATTTCTCGCCCGGGAAAATCTCTCTCTCGAAGGGGTCCTTTCACGAAAAGAGCAGGCAAAAAAATTCCGGCGACGCCTGGAGCGTCTCTGGGGCCCGGACAGGGAAAAGCTCTTCGGAAGGGAAGTCGGAAGAATCTTCCGGAGTCTTCTGCGGAAGGATCCGGAGAGAGAACGGACCGCGGAGGAGGATCTGTTCGGGACTCTCCGGGAGCTTGCCGCCTTCTACCCCCTTTGGAGCACGGGTGTCGAGAGATCCTTCGAGGCCATCCACGCCCTTCGGATCCGACTCAAGGCCATCGACGGCCGTGAGAAGTTCATCGAACAAGGTATTTTCTCCGGTCCGCCCCTCGAAGAGACCCGGGCGGCGGATCTCCGGAGGATCCTTCGTCTCCTCGGCCGGATGAGCGATCTTATGATGCTGGAGGGGATGGTTCCTTGCCTTTCAGGGAGGAAAGGAGAGCGAAGGCGCTTTTTGAAGAAGATCAGGAAGATCAAACTTGAAACAGACCGGAAAATCTTCCGGTTTCTGGCATCTGAGGCGGTACGGACGTCTTCGCCCCGTCCGGAATGAATTCCAAGCGGCGGGCGTTGGAAGAATCCGATGAGACGGGAGACGAAAAGGGGTGGCAATCTGCCGCCCCTTTTCGTGTTGGAACTGCCAAGTGGTAGAAAGTTTTTTCAGGCGGGAGCCTCCTGGGGGATCGCCTTGGCGGCGGGAGATGTGGCGGTCCGGTAAAGGTTGTACAGGAAGATCCACTGGCCCGTGATGATCATGAAGCCGCCCCAGGACCGGGCCACCATGTAGGGGTGGGTCGCCTGGACGGAGGCCACGTAGGGGATCTCGTAGACCTTGGCCGCCGCCTGGATGAGGCCGGCCGCCGTGAGCGAGGTCCAGAAGATGATGAATCCGATCGTCATGAGCCAGTAGTGGTAGAGCTCGAGCGTCGGGTTGAATTTCCGCTTCAGGAGCCGTTCCAGACCGTAGTACATGGCGCCGATCTCCATGAAGGAGGAGAAGCCCAGAAGGGCCAGATGGGCGTGGGCCACGATCCAGTGGGTCCCGTGGATGTACCAGTTGATCGCCCGGGTCTGCTGGAATCCGCCCTGGAAGAAGAGGGGAATGCCCATCAGTGTTCCGGTGATTGCCCAGCGGATGGGTGGCACCTCCACGAAAAGTCGCCACTTGCCCTGCATGGTGAGAAGGGCGTTGGCGATGAAGGCCATACCGGGAACCAGGATCATGACCCCGGAGACGGAGGCGAAGGATTTGAGCCACTCGGGGATGGGAGCCCCCATCAGGTGGTGCGCGCCGGGGGTGGAGTAGAAGGCGAAGAGCCCCCAGAAGGTGAGATGGGCCAGCTTGTGGCTGTAGAGCGGATTGCCCGAGAGCTTGGGAATCAGGTACATCCCGATTCCGATGGAAACCGGTGTAATCCAGATCCCGAGCTGGTTGTGGCCGTTCCACCAGGTCAGAAGGGCTTCGTTCAGTCCCGTGATGTGAAAGACCTCCACCGACTGGGTCAGGGAATAGTCGGTCGTCATGTAAAGGACGGCCGCCATCATGATCCAGGTGGTGGGATAGAGACCCTTCACCGTCCGGGTGAGCACGGTCATCCAGACATTCACTCCCAGGGGAACGAAGATGAAGGCGACGACATAGATGTCGATCGGCCAGGCATACTCCGAATACTCCCGTCCCGAGCTGATCCCAAGGTCCAGGGAAATATCGGCGATAATGATCCCCAGGTTCCAGAGCCAGATATTCATGACGCCGAGCCGCTCGCTCCAGAGCCTCGTTCCGCAGAGGACGGGAGTCATATAGAACATGGCGGCCGCAAAGGCCATCGAGATCCAGGCGTAGATCACCGTCAGGACATGGACCGGCCGGATGTGGCCGAAGTTCAGGTAGGGCGTTCCCGAGAGAACGTCGGGGTAGGAGAGTTTGAGCGAGGTGACGAAACCCAGTGTCGTCCCCATCGCCAGCCAGAAAACGGAAGATATGATCGCCGTCTTGGCGGCCGTTCCGGAAGGTATTTCTTTTCTTGAGGTCATGACAGTCCTCCCTGTTGCAGCGTGGGCATGATCCGAAGGGGGGAGCCTCCCGCCGTCAGGACGGGGCTCCTACCCATTCTTTCAGCCTACGTCAGGGCTAAAACCGGCGACCAATCAGAAAAGATTTTCAGGGACATTAAAAAATCAAAACATTCCCGAAAGGAAGAGGAATTCTGTTTTCTGGGGATTTTTTAGCCGTCCATTGCCGCTCCCCTGTCCCGGAGACTCACCCAGGCGTGGTCCCCCACCACAACGTGGTCCAGAACCCGAATTCCCAGAAGCCGTCCGCACTCGACCAGCCGGGTGGTGAGATTCCAGTCGTCGGGAGAGGGTTCCGGATCTCCCGAGGGGTGGTTGTGGACGAAGATCACTGCCGCCGCCGATTCCCGGATGGCTGGGGAGAAGGCCTCCCGTGGATGCACCGGCGTCATGGACAGGGTTCCCTCCGAGATCCGCTCGCTCTTTCTGAGTCGGTGCTTCTGGTCGAGCAGAAGCACCCAGAAGGACTCCTTCCGGTCCTCACGAAGACGGGGTCCCAGAATCCGGTAGACATTCTCCCCGGAGCGGATCGCCTCCTCCGGGACCAGGGAGCGCTCGGCCAGGCGCCGTCCCAGCTCGAGTGCTGCCAGGATCTGGGCTCCTTTCGCGAGGCCCACCCCCTTGATCTTCGAGAGATCCGCGATCAGCTGGCGCGAGAGCCCCGGAATGCCGTCGAAGGTGGTCAGGAGGCGTTTGGCCAGGGCCAGGGCCGATTCGTTTCTGTTGCCGGTCCGCAGGAGAATGGCCAGAAGCTCGGAATCCGCGAGGTTCCTGGGTCCCGAAGCGGCAAGCCGCTCCCTGGGTCGTTCGTATTCCGGCCATTCGGAAACGCGATTCGAACCATCAGCCATATTCTATTTCCTTTCAGTTTACCAAGTGATAAGGGCTTGTACCGGCCGTACAAGATAAACTCTTTTTGAAAGAAAAGGAATATGGATCGATAAAAAAGGACTAAATCGATCAGATTTTTTTTTGATGATGATTGGCCGTGTAATCGATCCATGGGCGCAGGATGAGGACAAGAAGGACGGATCCGGCCACATCGGAGCTCCAGTGCCAGCCAAGGGCCACGACACCCGCCATGATCAGAAGTGCCCAGGTCAGAACGGCAAAACGGAGGCGGGGATAGTAGCGGTCGACGAAGAGCAGGATCAGAAGGACGCGGAAGGTGTGTCCCGAAGGAAAGGAGGAGATGACATGAAAATGGGCCGGGTAGAAGATTTCCCAGCCCGTCAGCGGATCGTGCTGAAACTCTTCCGTCGGGGCATAGCGCGGAAGGTTCATTTTGAGGAGATGCTCGAGGAGCGTTCCAAAAAAGAGCGCCGCCAGAAAAAAGAGAAGAACCGGACGCTCCTCCCTCCTCTGCCGCCACAGAAGTGTTCCGGCCACCATCAGAACCGGAAGCTCAATCTCCACGTTGCCCGAACGGCAGAGGATCGCCCAGAATTCGTAGAAGGGGGCGGGGAGGCCGGAAAGTGCCATCGAGAGCGCTCTGTCTGGATAAACGGTCCGATGGGCCATGAGAAGGAGGATCAGCCCCAGGAACAGGAGAAAAAAGGGAAAGGAGGCGGACAATGCCTGTCGCCACGGAGAGGACCGGAGCAGGGCGGAGCCGTTCACGCGAGGGTCAGCCACAGGGGGATGGGACGGTGGCGGGCGTCATCGAATCCGGCCTTTCCCAGAAGAATGAGCAGATCGAAGGCACGGAAGAAAACCCCGTTTCGAAACTTGACCGGAGGCCCCTCTCCGGGATCGCAGTCGCGCGGGTCGGTCAGCGTCCAGCAGATCCGGCACATGAGCGGTCTGTCCTCGTAGATTTCGCAAAGGCGGTCTTCTCCCAGAAAGGGGCAGAAGAGCCCTTTCTTCTCGTAGGCCTCGCAGGTCGCCAGCATGTCAGGAAGAGTCGTCAGGGGTCGTGAGGGATCCGCCGATCCTTTTAGCGAAAGGAGGCTCTCGGTCCGGGAGAGCAAACCTTCCTTCCATCGCTCCTTCCGGAGCCCCTCCGGCTCCCGGTCAATCCGCTCCCGCAGGATCTCCCCTTCTCCGCGGGTAACCGCCACCATCATGCGGCAGCAGGCGGCGCATCCCGCCCTGCAGGACATATGATCGGCCACGCTCTCCCCCACCCGGTCGACGATCCGGTAGATTTCCCGGACAAGAGAAAGGGCCTCCCCACGGGATATCCTCCCGCCGGCCTTTTCGATCCGCTCTCCGATCCGGCCCAGTTCCGCAAGGGACCCGAGATAGAGCGGGGGGGACAAGGTAAAGGTCTCCCCTTTCACGTTGCTGAAGGTCAGATCGTGGACCAGGGGATCGTCAGCCATCTCCGTTCCTCTCCTTCTCCCTGTCGCCTGCTTCCCCCGAGTGATCCGGAGGCTTGGGCGAAGGAAAAATCCGTTTGCGCTGATTTTCCAGGGAGATCGCCCGGACCCGGCCGTTTTTCTGGGCCAAATACAATGTGGTCTCCATGATCGGCGGAGATCCGGGAGCTGGCTCTCCGTCGAGCCTGCGGCTTTCGAGGGTTTTTCCGGAGGCAAGATCGGCCAGAAGAAGGCGGTCGCGAAGAGGAAGGGCAACCAGAAGCCCTGCGACCGTTCCCGAACCGACGGGTGACGCGGGAAGCGGCACCGACCAGAAACGGTGGCCGGAGGGGATATCGGCCGCGATCGCCCGCCCGAGGATTGCGGAGGCGGCCACCGCCGTCGATCCGGCCACGACGGCTCCGGCCGCTCCCTCGAAGACCCGCGCGAAGGGCGGGAGTCCCGGGGGAACGACCTTTTCAAGCGACACCGACTCCCCTTTTTCCGCAAAGGGAATTTCGTGAAAGATGTGACCGGTCACGGCGGAGGCGATGGCCAGCCGTTCATGGGGGATCCCCTTGCGGACCGAAAGGAAGAGGGTCACGAGCCGCATGGCCCCGAAGGCGGGGGTGGGCGTGAAGAGGACGAGTCGTTCGGTGGGCGGAGTGGTGAGCGCCCAGACGGTCCGCTTCCTCTCGGGCCAGAGGGCGACGAGCTTCGTGGGTCCTTCGAGGGAGAGCCAGATCCAGTGGTGGACATAGAGCGGAGACGACCAGCCGGCTGACGAAAAGAGGGGCATCTCCAGAATCTTTCGCTCCTTCTCCAGGGAATAGCCCGCAAGACGCGCGTTGCCGGTTGCAACCCAGAGGATGCCGCCGGAAAGAACCGGGCTTCCGAGAACCGGCCCCGGAACCTCCGCCGACCACAGGATTTTTCCCGAGAGAAGGGAGAGTGCGTAGAGATGTCCGGGACCGGATCCCCGGCGAATAGTCCGCGTCTGGGCGTAGCCCATCATGTGGGGCGCGGTGACGTAGGGGGAACCGCTCACGACATAGAACGCGTTTTCGTCCGCGACCCCCGAGGCGCGGACCGATTCGGGTAGGCGCACATGCCAGAGGGTCCCACCGGTCATGGCGTCGAGACAGAGGACCTGTCCCCGCGTCGAGGTCAGAAGAAGGCGGCCATTGGCCAGAACCGGCTGGTGGGAAAAACTGTAATCCAGGGCCGCGAGGGGATTCGGCGCAAAGTTCCGGTCCCATTGGGGAGGTGCGGAGGAGGATTGAAATGTTCCGCTGCCGGCAACGGATTCCCCGGTTTGTCCGGAGGAATCCCGGGAAGCTTTGCGTGGGGGAGGTGCGGCAAAGAAGGGGTTCCGCGTCTCCCCTCCCCCCTCCTGGCTCCAGAGCCGGGGACCCCAGTCCGGCCGAACGGGCTTTCCGGGGGAACTCTTGCCGGGTCCGGACTCTCCCGAGACGATCGACTGGAGGGTGGCGCCGCTCGGAAAACCCATGGGCCCGCCGCCGGAGTCGTCGGAACGGGCCGCGTTCGGGAAGGGGAGAATCGACAGAAAAGCCGCCAGGACAGCTGCCTGCGTCATGCCCCGCGGGGGAATCCCCCGTCTCTCCGTCATCTGGATCCTTTCTCCTGTGCCGATTCGTGAAACGCCCTCGTCCTCTTTTCGGCAGATTTTACCGGAAAAGTCATCCGATCACGAGGGGTCGGCTCCGGGAATCCTCCGCCTGGGGAGGAAGGTCTCACTCGGTCGCACCGGACATGGCCCGGGCGGATTTGGCAAGAACCCGCGAGAGGGTCTCATCGAGGTAGGAGACGGCCTGACTCTTGAGATGGGGAGGATGGACGCCGCGAAGCTCCCTGGAGCTAGATTCGACGCCGGACCACAGGATCCTGCCGCTTCGGGCCCGTACCAGAAAGAGATGGAGCGAAGCCTGGGCGGACAGGGTGGCTCCGGCCGCCATGTCGAGCGTGGAAATGAACCCGAAGACCACCCGGGGGTGATCGAGTTCGAACTGGTAGTCCAGAATGGAGCCGCACAAAACGAGGCCGGTGGAGATCCCTTTGACAGAGATCGCGGGGTGGCCGGGCGTTCCACCGATACGGCACCGGATGCGCGGATCATAGGAAACCGCCATCCCGTAGGCCCTGAACTGGGAGACCAGGGCCTTCGAGACATGCCCGGGAATGTTCTGGGGCGTATACAGGGTTCCCGTTCCCTCCCCCCATCCGATGGTATCCATCATTCCGGTGGGAGCGTATTCGAAAAAACGGAACCGGTGGTCGGCGAGAGGGGCCAGGACGAAAACTCTCTGCATATAGGAGCCACCGGCAGAGGGGGAGACGGGCACGTAGGCCGGAAGCTCGACCCGATTGGGAGCGCAGCCGGACAGAAACAGAACGAACAGCGGAACCGCCACGAAGAGGCGACGAATCAGGGCAAGGGACATGGCCTCACCTCCCTTGAAATTCCGGAATGAAAAAGGTCTTGTTCCAGCCTACCGCTATCCGGCCTGCCGTTCAAGATGAAAAAGCCCCCCGTGGACATTTCGGGCAAATCGATTGATCCCCTCGCCCGATTCC
This sequence comes from Nitrospirota bacterium, assembly GCA_027415455.1. Next base: position 43,693 of record DAIBSV010000002.1, read on the forward strand.
GATAAAATGCCTTCGACATTCTACACCTCCTTCAACCCGAACCCATGGGGAGTTCTTACGCCGTTGACCCGTTGTCGCGCCGACCGTCATCTCCGCCTTCTACGGGCCCTGACAGGCCTCTTCGGCCTTCTCATCGTCCTCTCCGGCTGCGGCGGAGGTCCAATTGTCCCGACAGCGACCGGACGCTTTCTATATGTGGCCACCTCCAGCGGGATCTACGGCTTCTCGATCATGAGCACCGGGACGCTGAGTCCCCTCTCGACCCAGCCGCTCGTTCAGAACACAGGCCTCTTCCAGATCGCCGCCACCCCGGGAATCCCGGCCGGCCAAAGCGGGCCTCTTCTCCTGGGGGCGACGGGGGACCCCTCCGTGTCGGTCTGGACCGTCGGGGGCGGGGGCAGCCTGACCCAGACAACCTCTATTTCTTGCTCGGGGCTGACGGCAACCGGCCTCGCCGTGACATCCGACAGCCAGTATCTCGTCGTCGTCGACGGAAATTCCGGGGGAGGATCTTCTTCCGACAACCTGGGTTTGATTTCTTTTTCCAAGACCTCGTCATGCGAAACAGGATACACGTCCGCTTCCACCTTCCCCGTCCAGCCGGCCATCGACTGCGCGGTCTCGGGAACGTCGCCCTGCATCCTGTTTCTGACCGTTTCGACCACCTCCCTCTCCACATCCTTAAACTTGGAGACCCCCCAGGAAATTCCGGTCACGCTTTCATCAACCGCTCCTTTTGGGTCGCCTTCGTCCTCCGCCTATACCTGCACGACCCCCAACTGCCCCTTAGGCGCAACCTTCGATCCGACCACCGTCTTTTTCTACGCCTCCTTTACCGGAACCAATCCTCCCTCCCTCCAGTCGATCGCCCCGCAGGCTAAGAGTGCGGCCTCCCAAGTCTCCTTTCCCCCCACGGCGCCACTCAATTACCCGTGCGTCGACACCCTGGGGGGGATCGTCTACACCCCCTCATCCAACGGCTTTCTCTATGCCTCCCCCACAAATTCCTCGGGCGGGCTCTCCGGGCCCACGACCGTTCTCTCTCCCAGCTCCCTTCCCGTCTCCCTCGACATGCTCTCCTGCGCCGTCGTCTCGAATCCCTGACTCTTTTCACCCCGGACAAGCGCTTCCCTGACCTCCGGCCAAGGCCGACACAGAGCCGTGACGGCCCTGGATTTCCATTCACGGAAGGTCTTTCTCTCTTGCGGTAACAACATTCTTTCCGCCATCCGAGCGACTTTCTCCCGATAATCGACGGTCATCAGAAGGGCCCGTTCGGATGCGGTCCAGGGGGGCTCCCGTTGCTCCTTTAAGAATCGGAGAAGCCGATCCCACCGGAGAAGCCTTCGGCGCTCACTCCGGCTCCATGGAAGGCTCCGGGCCAACGCCTCCGTTTCCGTCCCGATTCCACGATAAAAAACCCACACCCTAAAAAGAGGGTCACGCCCTGAGTGAAGGACCACCTCGTTCAGAAGTGACGGAAGTCTCTCTTCGATCCTCTCCTTGGGAATTGTCGCAAAACCTCCCGCCCGGACCAGCACCTCTCCCGAAAATCCCGGAGCCATGACCTCCGAAAGCTTCCGGAGCCACCCTCCGGAAAAGAGGGCGAGAAGCTCCGTGCGACGCCTCTCTCCCGCAACAGCAGACAGAGATTCCAGGGACCGCTGCGCAAGCTCCAGAGTCTCCGGGTCGACGGAAAACCCAAGTGTCGCGACAAAGCGCACCAGTCGAAGGACCCGGACCGGATCCTCCGAAAAAGGATCCCGAACCAGGCAGGGGCGGGCCAGGCGTCCGGCCTCAAGGTCCGCCACGCCTCCAAAAGGGTCGAGCAGAAGGGGGGCCCGCTCCTCCTGACGGACTCCCCCGGAAAGACGCATCGCCAGGGCGTTGACCGAGAAATCCCGCCTCGAGAGCTCCTCTTCGATCGAGCCGGAAAAGACAGTGATCTGGACGGTCGTTCCCTTTTTTCCGGCTTTCGGGGAGAGAACGAAGGCCTGAACCTTCCTACCCACCCAGACCCCCTCCGGAAAAAGGGCGCCGATTTGATCCCGGGAGGCCCGGACGGCGAGGTCCACGTCACGGAGCGGCCGCCCGAGAAGGAGATCCCGGAGGGCGCCTCCGACCACCCAGGCCGGGAGGTTCTCCTCGTTAAGGCGGGCGAACACCGGTCCGATCCTGCGCGACAAACGCCGGAAAAGACTGGCGTGGAAGTCTTCCCCGCTTTCGTTTCGGGACGGGCCACGACGGGTCACCGGAATCTCCTGACAAAAACGATTCTCATTGTCGTCATGTCAGCTCCGGCGGTTTTGATGACGGTCCCTCCCCCAGCCTCACGGGGGATCCCACAGCCAAACCCATTATGCATCGCCATTTTTTATCATGATTTTCTTTTGCGTGGTATCTGGCATCAAAAGTGCTCTCCCGGTCCGTCTGTTTTTCAAGAGCAGACCGGACAATCCAGAATCCAGACCACTATCGCAAGGAGTCTTTCTTTGACTGATTGTTCCTCTTCCCGATCGATGCTCGTCGTCCTCCTGGCCGCGACGCTCGCCATCTCCGGGTTGTTTCCTCCAGCCCTGGCCCGCGCCGACGACTCCGTCGTCATCACCCCTTCGGCCGGAATCGAGAACGGAGGGCTGGCCTTCGGAGCCAATCTCCGGTATTTCTTCCTGCCGAACCTGGCTGGCGAGATCGACGGGGGATACGGTGACTCCCTGTGCCAGAACTGCCGCCTCTCGGAAACCACCCTCACCGCCAACCTGGTCTACGAGATCCATCCTATGGAGATCCTGTCCTTCTTCGTCGTGGCCGGGGGAGGGGTCGGATTCATCGCCCTTTCCTCTCCCGACAGCGGACGGGCCGTTCTGGACCTCTTCGATACGGGACTCGGCACGACGCTCACCCTGACAAAAAACATCGGCCTGACCCTCGAGGACCGATGGTTCCTGCCTCTGTCAGGACAACTCCCCGGAGTCTCAGGGGGAAGCCTCGTCGCCGACCGGATTTTCCTGGGAGTCTCCACTTCCTTCTGATTCTTCCCTCTTTCACACTTTATCCGCGAGCGCCACGATGCCGAGAACTTCTCTCTCCGGACGCCCCCGGCGTCCCTCTTTTTTCCCTGGGATTCTGACCGGATCTCTTCTGCTTCTCCTCGGAGGATGCAAGGGCACGACCCTCACATTCCCCCAGACACCGGAAGGGCTGACCGGCCCCTCCCTCCTCACCGCCTCCGGAACGGCCTTCGACGGCCCCATCGTCGGGGGGACGGTCGCGGTGGGCCAGTACCAGTCCGACGGCTCCCTCCTTCCGCTGGGAACCGTCACCACCGACCGAAACGGAAACTTCTCCATCACCAGTCTGTTCGACCCATCCGGAGGGCCGGTCAGCTTTACCCTGACCGGCGGGTCGACCATCGACATCGCAAGCGGCGCCACCGTCACCCTCAGCACAGGCGAGGCCCTCACCACCCTTCTCCCGGCGGCGGACATCACCCGGGCGACCGTCGTTCTGACCCCCTTCTCGTCGCTCGAGGCGACGGAAGCCCAGACTCTCATCACCCAGGGAAGCTCTCCGGCTTCGGCCCTGACCCGGGCCCGAAGCGACTGGAACCAGTTCCTGGGCTTCGACCCGGCCGAGGTTCCGCCATCCAACCTTCTGACAGGTCCCGCCAGCGCGAATGCCTCCGGCATCTACGGGCTTCTTCTGGCGGGACTTTCCCAGCTGACCGACCACATCGGCTCAACCAAAAGCCTTGCCCCTGGCACGGCCAATCCCATGGGACTTCTTTCCCTTCTCGAAGAAGACGAGGGGGACGGAGTCTTCAACGGGCTCACCCCCGGCAACCCCATCCCCCTCACCTATTACGGCTACACCCTCTCCTCCGAAACCCTCCGCCAGGACCTCACGGCCGAGGCGCTGATCTTTCTGTGGACCGGGCAGAACCAGTCCGGGCTGACCCCTGCCCTGACCGACGGGATTTTAAACGGGATCGCCCTGAACACCGGATCGCTCTTTCCCCCTTCGCCCTCTCCCCAGCTTCCGGACCCCGGCACGCCCCAGGTCACCATCACAAACCCCGTCTCCGGCCTCTACTACAACGGAACGATCGGGATCTCCGCCTCGGCCACGGACAGCCTGGGCATCGCCCAGATGGTCATGACGGGCCAGAACGTGGACCTTCCCGGCGGATCCGTCTCGGGGAACCCCATCATCACCTCACTCGACACCACGAAGAGCCCCTCGGGGCCCGCGAGCCTCTCCGCCACCGCCACCGACTATGCCGGGAACACCCGGACCGCGACCGTCGCCTTCATCATCGACAACACCCCGCCGGTTCTCTCCAATCTCTCTCCCGCCAACGGTTCGGTCTACGCCCCCGGCTGTACCGGCTCCACCCTGCTCGTCACCGTCACCGGAACCCTGACCGATACCTTGTCGGGGCCTGAAGGAGTTAAAGCAACAGAAACATCACCCACAACTCTTAACATTGGTGTAACTTACACTGCTGTTAATAGTACTATAGGAAACTTTAGCTTTACCTTCAGCGTTCCTCCCAACGGATGTACTGCAAATCCGATCGCTATCACCATAAATGGTTATGACAACTTAAGAAATACTACAACCCTCAACTA
>DAIBSV010000300.1 GCA_027415455.1 Nitrospirota bacterium
CACAAGCGAAATGGATCGGGAAGATGAAAGACTCATGATCCAATCATGCCATGAACCTGACAGAATTGTCCATCGACCGTTCGACAAATCCCCGGGAAATCGGAGGCGAAATCCTGACGAAGAGAGCCCCCGGGGAATTGGCAGGACGGAACGAAGCAAGGTCCAGGAACCACAGGAAGGCACCATGTCCGGCGGAATCCGGGAGGGGTACCAGACAAAACTCTTTGTCCTTTCTGAGACGCAACGTCTTGTTGACAGCTCCTGCCTCCGATGGCAGGATGTCAGTCATCGCAACCACGGAAGTGGCTCTGACACACCTCCGGAAAAGTTTAAACGAACTTCGGAGGATCGCCTCCCATCGAACCGATTTCCGACAAGATCCTTCCCCCGGCTCCGGCCCATCGCTCTCGGGACGCTGGTTCCGGGAGGATGCCCCTGCTCGTGTTTGCATGGCTGGCAACCCTTCTGCTCTCCTCCTGCCAGAGCGCGCCGGTCCCGATTTCCGACCAGACTGTTCTGGACAGGGCCCGAATCCGTCTTCCGGAAACGCTTCCCCCTGGGAGTCCCGAACATCCCCGGATGATCCGGATCCTCCGGACGATGGGCTTCAAGTGGAACGATCCCCGGTTCACGCTCGGCCACTATCTTTACAGAAAAAATGAAGTCGCCTGGTTCGACAAAGACGGAGAGCTGCACGTCACCCGCTACACCGGACTTTTCAGGGAAACCGGATATCGTATCAGACGTTACGTGCCCTCCCCCTCCGGCGATCTCGAGCACCGCGGAGATGCTGTCCGGGGCGGGCTTCTGCGATGTCTTTTCAACCGCCCGGCCAGCGCCCTTCACTGGCACCGCCAAGTCAGCTCGGTGGATCTTCTCGCCGAAATGGGGGTGGGAGCCCCCATCGATCTCCTCATCCTTCCCGTATCCCTTCCCGTATGCCTTTTTTCAGACCGTCAGCCATCGACTTTTCTTCGTGCCGAGGGGAAACCCGACCGGTCGACGGTCCTCGAAGCCCGGAATCGATACCTCCGGGCGACTAAAAAGGGAATCCAATTCCAACATAGGTGACAGCTCCCGCCTCGGTCGAATAGCCGATGTCGAGTCGCCCCACGACGTTGGGTTTGACCAGAGCCCGGAAGCCGACTCCCGGATTGACGGCGTAATTTCCCCATTGGGTGACCTGGTAGGCGTCCCTGAACACCTCTCCGATCCCCAGAAAGGGCGCCACCTGCCACTCGGACTCCACGTTGAAGAGGTTCATGTCGAAGGCGGCGATCCGTTCCTCGATATTGAAGAGGGAGGCATCGTAATCGTAGAAGCGGCCGGTCCCGAACCCTTCGAGGGTATAGGCCCCTCCCAGCATGCTCATGGCGTAAAAGGGAATATTCGGACCATTCATCAGGTTGACCATGGCCCGGATCGCAAGGATATCCTGATCGTTGGTTCCGTGGGCCAGCCAATATTTGTACTCGGCATCAAACCGGTCGAAGACACTCCCTTGACCCGGGGTCATGTTGTTGTCGAGCTCCGCGAAGACTCTGGCATAGGTCCCGGATGACGGAATCAGATGATTGTCACGGGTATCGTAAGTGGCATTGACCCGATGGGTCAGGATCTGGGCTCCTGTTGCGAATCCCGGCGCATCCGGAAAGAGAAGCCCCGTGTAGGGCATGTTCGGCACCTGGCCCGGAGAGGCCCCATAGCTTCGATAGCGCTCCATGAACCAGACCCGGATCTTCTGGTCGTCAAGGTTTCCTCCAAATGTGCCGTGGACCGACGTGGTCGCAAGGGTAAAGTTCGACTGGTCGGAGAAGGACGAGGTCGGTCCGATCCCGTAGAATCGGGCCGTCGGATTCTTGAAGTCCTTCACCCGTATGTCGAGGATGTACCGTCCATTGTCCATCGAGAGATCCCGATAGTGGAACTCGTAGAAGTTCATGATGGAGTTGGACTGAATGGCT
>DAIBSV010000301.1 GCA_027415455.1 Nitrospirota bacterium
TGGCCGATTACTTCCTGCAGAAATTTGGCCACTGTGTCATCGTCGAGGGAGACCGGAAGATTCCCGATGTCGCCAGACGATTTGAGGGGGTCGAGGGAGTGGACGGAAAGCTCGTCGACCTCGCCCGTCCCGACCTCTCGGAGGAGGCCCTCGTGGCCTTATTTAACGAGATCGAAAATAGTGGAGATTTTGTTGTCATCAACCTGCCGGCGGGGGCCTCCTCGACCATCGATGCCCAGAGCGCGATTCTTTTTCCGGCGGCGGAAGAATTGGGGTTCGATGTGGCGGTCGCCTGGCTCATGGGCCAAGAAGAAGACTCGATCCGGTTGCTGCAGGACTCTCGCCTGTGCCAGGAGGCTCACCGGGCGATGCTCCTGATCAACGCTCGGCATGGCGATCCCTCGCGGTCGTTCTGGTGGAACCATCCGTTCCGGAAAGACTGGCAGGAGCGAGGCGGGATGGAGGCTGTTTTCCCAAACTTGACTGACCGTGTCATGAGGAAGGTCCGGGAAACGACCGGACGATATTCGGATCTTGTCGCGAAACCAGATTTTACAGTCATCGAGCGGCAGGCGATCAAGCGGTGGATCGATCAGGTCTGGAGTGGCCCGGTCCAGAACCTTGTGGAACTTCCAGATCTCGATCTATCTGCCTGTATGGTGGCGGGGGAAGACTTTAAAGAGGAGGGGCGTGATGGAAAGGGATGATGCAACAGTCCCTTGTGGTCCGTTTCAGCGGGCCACCGAGGGTCTCTCTCCGGAGGATCGGCAGAGGTTGGGACTGACGGGATTCGAGCACGGGATCGCTCCGGAAGACCCCGCATGGATCCTCGTCGAGTTCCTTGTCAAAAACATGAATGTCTGGAAGGAAATCAAAGCGCTTTCCGAGCAGGTCACCTATACCGCTGTCACTATCAACGCAGAGACAGTGGCCCTTCCCCAAAAGGTGGCCCAAGGAGGAGCCCAAGCCGCCGAGAAGGTCCGGAAAGTTTTGATTGAGGAACTCGAGCAAAAGTCCCTTGTCATTGCGGAGGTCATGACTAAAAACATCCGGGAGGTGGTCGGAAAGCTTCCGGCTGCCGCAGAGAGACAGAAGGCGACCATCCTCGACGCCTGGCGGGAGGAACTGGCCCATGCCGCCAAACAAGAGCGGGTGGTCCAGTCGCTGTCGTCCAGAATCCTCTTCGCCCTTCTCCTGCTCGTGTTTGTGGCGCTCGGCGCCGGAGGGGGGTACCTGGCCGAGGTGTCATTCGGCTGGCTTCCCGCCATGAGCAGCCGCTATAGCGTTACTTTCGATGGGAATCATCTCCTCATCAAGAACGCACGCCGCATTGAAAGCTGCCCGGCCTCGGAGGCGGGGTCCGACCAAACTTGCCTGAATGTTCTCCCGTAGGAGGTTCCGATGTTGACTCTCCAGTGCCGACGGGGACAGTCCGAATCGGCCCTTGCCACCACCTTGGGCTACTACCAGCCATCCGTGCCTCCGCCGGACGCCCGTCCCGGCGTCTGGGCGGGAACGGCCGCCGCGTTGTTGGTTTTTTCCGGACCGGTGGCATCCATGGAACTCCGGAGAGCCCTGATGGGGCATGATCCCCGATCGGATATTCCTCTTGTCCACCGATCCGGGGTGGACCGGCGCTATGCGTGGGATCTCACGTTTTCCGCCCCCAAATCCGTCTCTCTTCTTTGGGCAGCGGCCCGGCCGGAGGTTCGGCTTGGGATCGAACGGGCCCACGTGACTGCCATCGTCTCCCTCCTCGCCTCCCTCGAGACCACCTACGTTCTGGGACGCCGGGGAAGGAACGGCACCCAAAAAGAACCCGTGCGCCTTCTTTTCGCCGTCTTCCCTCATTTTGTCTCCCGGGAGGGGGACCCACAGATCCACAGCCACGTCCTCCTGATGAACCTCGCCTGTTATCCGGATCACCGGTGGGGCGGCCTCGATCCCAAAATCCTCTACCGGG